>NZ_LGYY01000199.1:0-240 GCF_001308045.1 Shewanella sp. Sh95 | reverse complement strand
TCGTTCTCCAACGCTTTTCGCAAGTTACTACGTCCTTCATCGCCTCTGACTGCCAAGGCATCCACCGTATACGCTTAGTCGCTTAACCATACAACCCAAATAGGTTTCACTTGCGTGAGCCACTTGAATTGTTGCGACCAGCTGGTTTTACTTGTCTCATCTTCGACCAAGAAGATGGACTCGCCTTAGACTTGAATATTCAAGACACTTAACAAGTGTTTTAAGAACTCAATTTTTTTC
>NZ_LGYY01000237.1:0-244 GCF_001308045.1 Shewanella sp. Sh95 | reverse complement strand
GCTTCGCGCATCTTGTTGTCCAAGTGTAGTTTTTGGCGAAACCATTTGATCATGCAACAAGATGCGCTTCCACCCTAATTTGATGATTTACAAATAAATCATCAGGGGATTCTTCAGGGCTTTGTGCTGAAGGATCCCCTCATAAATCAGCCATAGCATAGCCATATTTGAGCAACTGATTGGCGAATAATACCCAGGCCGCCAGCAATTCTTTCTCCGTGATTGGATACTCAGGCGGCCTGAG
>NZ_LGYY01000084.1:0-245 GCF_001308045.1 Shewanella sp. Sh95 | reverse complement strand
TCAACAATCACATTCGCCTGTGACAGTATTTGACCCTGAAGAATCCCCTGATGATTTACAAATAAATCATCAAATTAGGGTGGAAGCGCATCTTGTTGCATGATCAAATGGTTTCGCCAAAAACTACACTTGGACAACAAGATGCGCGAAGCCAATATCCTACAACATTCTTTACACCAATACTGCCCAGAACTTCACCTAAAACGATTAAACAGCTTGATGCTGGCCTCTAAGGCACTGATTGA
>NZ_LGYY01000211.1:0-246 GCF_001308045.1 Shewanella sp. Sh95 | reverse complement strand
ATGGCATAACTTCAGCATCAGTGACGCCGGATAAACTCAGTTCTGCTGCAATAATTTCATGGCTATGGGTATCGACGGCGATATGCAGCTTACGCCACACGCGGCGCTTGCCATCTGTGCCATGTTTCTTCACTTTCCACTCACCTTCGCCATAAACCTTCAAGCCTGTCGAATCGATAGCCAAGTGCTCAATGGTGCCACGCGTCTTGGTTTTAAAAGCAATCTTGACGGCTTTCGCTCGTTTGC
>NZ_LGYY01000023.1:0-247 GCF_001308045.1 Shewanella sp. Sh95 | reverse complement strand
GAGGTTACGGATAGAGATAGCGGGAGCGGCCATGATGAATTACCTGCAAAAGAGAGTAATAGATCAGAATGACCGATCGCCGTCAAGTTTTTTAAATCGAAAATTAGGTGCGGAATGACGGATGAGACCGACTTTCCGCACCTGATTTAGGAATAAATTTGCCGATACCGTTCGCCTAACACGTCGAGAATGATCTGCTGGTCCACTGTGAGTCCTGTGACTTGAGGTGGCGCCTCTCCCAACTGGT
>NZ_LGYY01000022.1:0-251 GCF_001308045.1 Shewanella sp. Sh95 | reverse complement strand
GGTCGAGGTTACGGATAGAGATAGCGGGAGCGGCCATGATGAATTACCTGCAAAAGAGAGTAATAGATCAGAATGACCGATCGCCGTCAAGTTTTTTAAATCGAAAATTAGGTGCGGAATGACGGTTACAGCGCCAACCGCTTCACAATTTCTGATCTCTGTAGACCAACGCATCGGTTTTCTTTCCTTCGCCGCCTCAAGCACTTTCTTGCGCTTCGCTAAAATAGCGCCATCTTGCAGTGCCTTGCGTT
>NZ_LGYY01000123.1:0-250 GCF_001308045.1 Shewanella sp. Sh95 | reverse complement strand
ATCTTGGCTTCGCGCATCTTGTTGTCCAAGTGTAGTTTTTAGCGAAACCATTTGATCATGCAACAAGATGCGCTTCCACCCTAATTTGATGATTTATTTGTAAATCATCAGGGGATTCTTCAGTGCACAGCCTCAACCGCATTGGTCGTGTAAATCACTTTCCTGATATGTTCTGGGTACTTAAAATAATGGGACAAATTATGCCATTTGCGACGCCAAGAGTTGATTACCAGCGGATAAGCATCACCCC
>NZ_LGYY01000214.1:0-250 GCF_001308045.1 Shewanella sp. Sh95 | reverse complement strand
ATTTACTCAGGCGGCCTGATTATCAAATCACGGAGAAAGAATTGCTGGCGGCCTGGGTATTATTCGCCAATCAGTTGCTCAAATATGGCTATGCTATGGCTGATTTATGAGGGGATCCTTCAGGATATAACGAGGAGGTTAAAAATTCGGGACTTTTCAGAAACCTAAAACCACGCTCGACATTCTGCTGGGCTTTATAGGTAGCCAACAGCTCAGCCATGGTGAGCGTTTCACTGTGATCATTGGTCGC
>NZ_LGYY01000195.1:0-252 GCF_001308045.1 Shewanella sp. Sh95 | reverse complement strand
GTTGAATACATAGAAGTTGATTACAACAAAACCAGAAGGCATAGTTCACTTGGCTATTTAAGCCCTGAGAATTTTGAACTGAAACACAGTGCTTAGTTAAGTGTCCAGAGTTAGCGGATCAGATCAAACAGCTTGATGCTGGCCTCTAAGGCACTGATTGAATGTAAGACACTGACCTTGACTGAGTTAGGTCGAAATTTACCAACCACGGCCCGAACCAAGCACAACATCAAGCGCATTGATCGTTTGCTC
>NZ_LGYY01000218.1:0-254 GCF_001308045.1 Shewanella sp. Sh95 | reverse complement strand
CATTTGATGGCAATAAACCTGAATGCATCGATAAACCTCTTTTCCGACATTACCTTTCAATATCCGAAAGCGGTACTTTGGTGTCCAGACTATATGATATTGACATCGCCAGAACACATGCGATGCTCTGAAGGATCCCCTCATAAATCAGCCATAGCATAGCCATATTTGAGCAACTGATTGGCGAATAATACCCAGGCCGCCAGCAATTCTTTCTCCGTGATTTGATAATCAGGCCGCCTGAGTACCTCCAA
>NZ_LGYY01000047.1:0-55576 GCF_001308045.1 Shewanella sp. Sh95 | reverse complement strand
CGACTCAATGAATTCTACTGTTTTGATCCGCTTTGCTCACTAAGAAGCATCGCGTTTCAATTCATACATTACTGTATGTACATATTGCTATGAACACTCATTCATTGATTTAATTCTTTGATTACTCACTCGAAAGTAAAGTAATTTCGATTAACTCAACACCTGTGAGTGTCCACACAGATTTCTTGTTTAGATTGTTAAAGAGCGTTTGACCATTCACTTCGCGTTACCGCTCAGCAGGTCAGGGCTGCGTATTCTACGCATTTCCCTTGTCGCGTCAAGGCGTTTTTACAAACTTCTTGAGGCTTTCGAATCAACAGCACATTTTGCACTCGATTCGCACTGTAACCGCGTTGGCTTTCGCTGTCTGCCGTGTCAGTGGATGCGCATTATAGGCAGCGAAAACTTTTGTGCAAGCGCTTTTTGTCAGAAAATTACGATTAATCATCTAGACGCCTAGATATCCAGCAACATGAATAAAAAAGGGACTAAACAGTCCCTTTTTAAACTCATTTGGTTAACGAAACAGTAACTATGGGCTAAAGAATCGCGATTCTTGCTCGACTTCGACTTCTTCACCATCAATATGGGTTTTCACTTTTATCTCGATGTTTGTCACTGAACGCGAAAGTTCGACCGGATCGACCCCGATACTAATAGGTAGAGTTAATACCTCTCCACCAGCAATCGTCACTGAGGTAGGTCCATACCACTTATAGTTGTTGAGGCCTTCAACACTCATAGTGTATTCATGAGCTTGCTCTGTCTTATTCAGGATCTTCAAGGTGAAGGTGTTTTCAATCAAACCTCGATCATTTTCTCGATAGAGTTGATTACGGTCGCGGATAATATCCATACGCACAGGCGCAATTGTCGCACTCGCATAGATAAAGATAAGTATCATCGCGGCCAGCACCACACCATAACCCACCAGCTTCGGACGCAGTACCTTCTCTTTAATACCTTCGAGTTTATTTTCGGTGGTGTAACTAATCAGCCCTAGAGGGTATCCCATCCGCTCCATGGTTTGGTCGCACGCATCAATACAGGCACCACAGTTAATACATTCATATTGCAAGCCATTACGAATATCGATACCGGTAGGGCAAACCTGAACACAGAGGTCGCAGTCAATACAATCACCTAGACCCATTTCTTTGGGGTCGGCTTTACGTGAGCGCGGGCCGCGGGTCTCACCGCGTTTTGCATCGTAACCAACGATATAGGTGTTTTTATCAAACATCGCCGATTGGAAACGCGCGTAAGGGCACATATGGATACACATGATTTCACGCATCCAACCCGCATTACCGTAGGTCGCTAAGGTAAAAAACACCACCCAGAAGTAGATTGCGCCTGATGCATTAAGGGTAAATACATCGACATAGACTTCACGGCTCGGCACAAAATAGGATACAAAGGTCATTGCCGTGATGAGCGAAAGCACTATCCATGCAGTGTGTTTTGCGGTTTTGCGCCAGATTTTGTCAAAACCCCATGGCATTTGATCTAGCTTAATGCGCTTATTACGGGCACCTTCGAGTTTTTCCTCAAACCAAATGAACATAAACGTCCAAACGGTTTGCGGGCAAGTGTAACCACACCAAACTCGGCCGAGATAGGTTGTCACAAAAAATAACGCAAAGGCGGCTATCATAAAGAGAGCGGCAAGTAAGGTCAGATCCTGCGGCCAAATCGTTAAGCCAAAGACATGGAATTTCTGCTCAGCGAGGTTAAACCATACGGCTTGACGATCTCCCCAAGGGATCCAAGGTAATATCAGGAAGAAGAGCATTGCTATCCAGCCCATGCGGCGGCGTAAACTACTCCATAATCCATCGATTGCACGGACATAAATCCGATTGCGGGGGTTAAAGCGATCAGCCTTATCTGCATCAGGCTGGTGAATCTTAATTCGATTGGTTTTCGAATAGTCCTTGTTATTAGATTCTGCGTTCATCGTGACAGCCTTTTACTGCTTTAATATTGGACGAAAACTGGCTTATTATACCCATATTATTAATGGTTATTCACTTATGTTGGACTAAAAGATGAAAGGTTGGATCATATTAGCGCTCCTTTGTGGTGCATTATATTACTTATACACCGAAACAGACAAACTAGATGCACCTATAGCAAAAACAGAGGAAATGGTTCAAAAGATAGAAAGCAAAGTGAGCTCAGCAATGGGCACTCAGATAATTAAAATTAATCAAAATCTCACGAAAGCACGAACAGAGATATTGGAGCGGTTATCAGCATCTGAGGCTGAAGAGTTTAATAAAATCCCACTCACCGAAGATGGCATTGCTGATTTTAAAGAAAACTACTGCGGCACTACAGCCACTGAGCATCCCATTTTTAGCCGAGATAACTTGCTATTTATCTGCGATAACCTCTAATTCCACTAACAGGCAAACGGAATTTTGCAATTCATCACTAAGCATGGTGCTTAGGCGATTGACCAGAAACATGATTCCGCCTAGCCTTTGAGCTTCAATTATATAGGCCTTGCATCATGACTAAACCAGTATCAGATATTTTTGATCCCACACTGTGGGATGAAGTCGACGGATTTAACTTCGACGATATTACTTACCATAGAGCCAAAGCCCACGGCACAGTGCGTATCGCCATCAATCGCCCAGATTGCCTCAATGCCTTTCGTCCAAAAACGGTTGATGAGTTATATATCGCCCTCGATCACGCTCGTCAATGGTCCGATGTAGGTTGTGTATTACTCACTGGCAATGGCCCCTCGGCTAAAGGACAATACTCATTCTCCTCCGGCGGCGATCAACGCATTCGTGGTAAAGATGGTTATAAATATGAAGGCGCCGAAGAGGGCAAAGCCGATTTAGCCAGAATGGGGCGTTTACATATCCTCGAAGTCCAACGATTGATCCGCTTTATGCCAAAAGTAGTGATCGCGGTCGTGCCTGGTTGGGCCGTGGGTGGCGGACACAGTTTGCATGTGGTTTGCGACTTAACCTTAGCCTCCAAGGAACACGCCGTCTTCAAACAAACCGATCCCGATGTCGCGAGTTTCGACTCAGGCTATGGCAGTGCTTATCTTGCCAAGATGATTGGCCAAAAGCGCGCGAGAGAAATTTTCTTCTGCGGCTTTAACTACAGTGCCGATGAAGCCTTTGCCATGGGAATGGTGAATAAATCGGTTCCCCATGCCGAACTCGAAGTCGAAGCATTAAGATGGGCCAAAGAAATCAACTCAAAATCGCCGACAGCAATGCGGATGTTGAAGTACGGCTTTAACATGACAGACGACGGCATGGTTGGCCAGCAACTGTTTGCGGGTGAAGCCACGCGTTTAGCCTATGCCAGTGCAGAAGCTCAAGAAGGGCGCGATGCTTTCCTTGAGAAACGCGATCAAGACTTCTCAGCCTTCCCTTGGCATTACTGATCGAAGCTGATTGCCATATAACGCCCTCATTTGAGGGCTTTATATTTTTTAGCGCTTATAGATAGAAAAAACCGTTTAAACTAATCTCAAAATACGGCTTTAAATTTTAATGAGAATCGTTATCATCTAATAATTCCCAAAAGGGGCTTACATTAGAGGATAGAATCATGACCAAGACACTTACTTTTGCCGTATTACATTTCAGCGTTGCCTTCACCGTTACCTACTTATTAACTGGTAGTGTTCTAGTCGGTGGTGCCGTCGCCTTAGTTGAGCCCGCAATTAACACTGTGGTGTTTTATTTCCACGATAAAGTATGGAAACGTTTCGAGGCAAAAAAGCAGAACGCGCTTGATGCGATAACGGTTTAACTGACTCAGCCACCAGCAAATAACTCTAATCAAGCCCCAATAAAAAACCGCCATTTAGGCGTGTTGGAGAGGAATAAAGTTTCATACTAGGAAGCGCTCTACAGCCCATTTCTTGGTCGTAAAATTTAGCACTGTAAAAATATAGTTTCATACTGAATAGTTTTATCATGCTAAAAAAATCCAAACACGGAGTAATAAAGTATCATCCTGAATAATGAAATACTAACAATCAACTCATAGTTGTAGCATCAATGAGTGCAGCATCACTCTTTCCTACAATTACTCTTCTAACCACACAATCAATCTCTCAGCCCACTTATCAATGTCAGCAGGGTCTATCAATCCCTTATGTTTGCAAGAAGGATGCGACACTCCGGTAAAGTTTCCCTCTCCACAAATTTGTTGCAAGTAGTCTCGAGGCCAAGTAATCGACTTTTTGACTAACTGCTGTTCCAGTTCATCTAGATGAGCAAGCAAATGCCCACTGTTTTTAAGCTTTAAAATCATTGTAGAAATAGCAGCTTTTGCGTCGGACGTGTCCACCTCTACGATATAACACCGCTTTTCCTGATAAGTAAGTTCAATCAGTGCTAAACACCTTGGATTGGCATTGTCAGCTAACATGTGCTTCTTACAACCTGCAATCTTAGGAAGCTTTCTTAATGGGTATCGATGAACCTGACAGCCATGATTTTTTTCTAGGCGCTCAATCATCTTAAAGAAACAACTAAACTTGTTTGCGTATAGATGGGCATCATCGCTTTCATCATTAGACACATCGAAGTCAGCCCCAGGAATTGATCCAGTAGGAGCATCATCGTTTGGCGAAACTTGCGGAGATAATTCACCAGGCTCACTGTCATCAGGAGCACCACGAGGCGTCCTTCTAGACTTACTAGTCTTCCTATTGGTTTTGAAAGGTTTTTTGAATGTCAGGCTTACCGAGTCAGTATCTAGCACAATCCTTTTTTTATTTGGATCAGCATCTTCATCAGGATCAATTTCATGAGCTTCCAACCGTTCAGGTTTAACTGCGTAAGATCCACCGCCTTTTCCGGTAATCGAATGCTCGAAATCTGGATGGAAAAAATCAATGTCGTCGGGCATGTCCGCTGGCAAATCTTCAATACGACGGATTTCCCAGACAAAAAAACTATCAGTATTCCAATCATGCCATCCTGCAACTTCCAGCTTAACGCCTTCCAAACTCGGCGGTAAAAAAGAAAAATCCCACATCCGATATTGCCCACGACTTTGGTGTTCTTTCATCATCACTTGATGCATGCTTTCAAAAGAAGCACGAGCCTGAGGGTCCATTAAGATCCAACTCAAAAATCGTCTGCATTTCTCGTCATTGTACGACTCTAACGGGTAGCTGGAGGAAGGCATTGCCTCAATGAGCCAACCGCTATCGTCCATATAACTGATATTAAAATCACTCGATAATTTATCGTGTTCTAAACAGATACGAGACATGTAGTTGTCATGAAGGAATAAAACGCGAGCCAACTCAAACTGTGGCAAGTAGATGACTTTTCCGTCTGAATTTGTGATTTCAAAGCACCACTGATCTGTGTTTTGAACTCGACCGATTGAGCTGATCGCGGGATACTCCTTTAACCGCTTTTTGTTCCATAGTTGTGCGTTGTCGACGACAAAAGTAAGTAATTTTCCCTTTGTAGAGTTGGATTGGTTAGAGCTTAAGGTTTTAAATCGCCTAATTAGTGGTGCTCCGGCCAATGGGATTGATGGACGGTCGACCTTCTTTGATAAGCTGAGGTTAACCCCCCAATATTGGTTACTATTCTTCTTAAAAAGTGAGCCGATGCCCAAGACTAAGGCATCTTGGGGGATGTGCTTAAATCTGTATTCGTCCATTTACCTTCCAATATTCCTGACAAAAAACTCTGGGTTAAAGGCTGTAAACGCTCTTCACTAAGTCCAGCACATCGAAGTAATTTCCATCTTTCAATTTTGATATGCCGCTGAAACAAATCTATGTACTGGCGGGTCAATCTGCGAATCTGATACTGATAAATCGATTCTGAGTACTTTGATAAAAACGCCGCCGTTAAAGGCAATTTTCTGTATTGCTTCGCTGACAAAGTCCCAAGCCCTAATTGGGATAGTAGATAGGTACTCGATAGCCGAGGAGCATCAAGCACCTCATCGAACCCGTGGAGCAGCCGAAATAATTCTCTGACGAGGGTCCGATCCCTTTTCTGCCAATTTACACGTTTGTCTTCATAAGTGATTGGTCTTTGATAGCGTTTATTGATCTTCATCAACCATTCATAGTCATGCCGATATAACCACATATATAAGTCCTGAGAACCATGCAATCTTGCTTGTTTAGTACCTAACTCTTTCAGTAGTCCAAACCACCTTTGCCTCTTCGATATATCCTTTTGATTTATTTCATGAATATTTTGAATGGTTCTTTTTTGTTTAGGGTAGGATTTTACTTTTTCCAACACATCTAAGGGGGATATATCTTTACTAAGCAAACAACTCTGTAAGATGAAATGCTGAATAAAATTAAAGGACTTACGATGTTTTCTTAAGATTGTTCTCGCCCAGCATGCGTCACTTATCGTCAACTTTAGCTGGACATAGGACAACCATTCTTCACGCCATGAAGACCTGATACGCTGTAACACCTCGTCATGCTCAATTTTCGCACCGCGCTTACAACCAGCATCAACAAGCAAATCATGGTAAAAACAGTCCCATTGAAAATACGTTGGAGGCTCTTGAGGCTTAACTTGCATTAATTGAGTCGCAAATTGGCCAATCCGTAGGCTTTCAATTTCATACTCGCCTAAAAGCTTATCTTCAGTAGTCACATCTGCAGCATAAAACAAGTGACGGTGTTCATGATGAGGAACTATCGAAAACGCATACAATGGAGCACTGTGCTTGACGCACCAATTAGCGTAGGGGATCTGCCAAATTCTCTCCCAAAACCGTTCTCCGTGCCGCTGTACCTGCTCATTAAAACACAGAGGACAATAACGCAGAAATTGGCTTCTTTTAATGACGGATGCGTTTATTCCAAGCGCTAAATGAGCTCTGCCGTTGGACTGCAACGCCATCCAATGCATACAATTTTGACGTCGTTGTTCATCAATGAAGGGCGCATACAAAGGGAACAGCGTATGGTTATACATCAATGAATGTGTAGTCAGGCTCAATGATTCGGGGTATTGCTTCGATATAGCAGTTAAATGACTTGGCAAATCAACGGTAGCAATAACCTTTCGATTTTCGAAGACTTCATCAAGAAGTTGTTTGGGTGAAGTAATGCCACTATGAATTCTCGCCCTCGCCACGACGCTATAAATCAGCTCTTCAGGATACGGGACGGGAAAACCAAGCACTCAATTGACCTTCTTTAGATCTAAGACAAGCCCATTATCTTTAAGCGCTTCGTAAATACTTTCTGATTTTCCTACCTGAGAGTAGATAAACCTTAAGTCATCACTTTCCAACGTGTTCCAATCAGTGCGTTTAACTAAAGCAGCTTTGGCTGGCTTGGGCGCGTTAGTGGGCTGTTCTTTTCCATTTTCATACCATTCCAACACAATCGGCATCATATCTCTGAGCGTCAATTTAGGTCGCTCAATAAAAATTTTTTCTACTAAAGGTATTAGCAAATCTGAACGACAATCCATTTGAACCAGCAAATTATAGAGGCGCATAGCTTGCTCATTATTGCTAAACGGTAATTCAGGTTCTTCGGGTAACGCTTGGATTTTTTGATGAAGAGTCAAAAGTCTCTTATCGATGTCCTCAATCCGCAAATCAGAGTACTTAGCGATAAGGTTAGGGTTTCCTCGACGAATCGCATCCAGCATAGGATGTACCGGCTTTAGCTCTGTCTCATACACAGCTCGCAAAACTTTCACCGTTATACGCTCCAATTTGGAAGCGATTGCTCTCAGTTGCGCTAGCACAAAGAGTTTAACGACAATATCTAAGACGCCTTGCGATAGCTCATACCAACAATCTCGGATTTCTTCAGTAAGAACTTCGTCACGCCGAGTCAGCCATTGATAACGCCATAATTTTTTAGTGAAGGCTTCCCACTCACTCTTTTCTGCTGGGTTGTCTGGATATTGCGGCATGGGCTGCCAATACAATGAACCAATCCCTGTTGTTCTTCTTGCCGACTGTAGCTCGATCTCAAATAAGGGGCGAGCTTTCGGAGTTCCAACAAGTATGACAGGGATCCCAACGGTATTGACTAATTCAACAAAGAATTCCAGCATCTGCTCTCGACCGACGGCCTTACGAATCTTTAACCGCTGGATTTCATCAATCACCAAAACACCAATCGCGCGCTGATTAGCAACCTGACTCATCAGTGCTAGCAAAGTAGGGACGCCATGTCGTTTCCCGCCATAATCAGACTCATATTTTGTGCCTAGGCGCTTGTCAACTTCCCTAAAAAAGTTCAAACATAGACTTTGCTGTGACCCGTTATTTGGACACTCAATTTTCAGATAACTCAGTTGGAAAAAGTTGTGATTCTCGTGATAAATAACTTGGGGGTAAGTGGCCAAAATACGATCAAGCGTCGAGCTTTTACCACTACCTGAACAACCAATCAGTGATAAGCAGGTTGCGGTCGTTAGCACATTTCTGAATTTATAGCTCTGTAATGAGCCAGACATCACACGCTCATAACCATTTTGAAGATGTTGGTTGAGAGAACCATCCTGAAGGTTTCTGCTCACATATCCTCGGCGGATCATGATCGATATGCGCTCTTCCAATAGAACGTGCTGGGATAGTGGCTGAAAAAAATCATCCAGCAACGAAGCAACCATATGCGCACGCTGGCGTGGTTTTTCCCGTAAATACTCCAATGAAAAATCGACTTTGCCTTCCAAGCCTTCTTTTAGCTGTTTGATCTCCATTATTGGAGGAAGAGCCTCAATAAACGGGTTGCCTTTATAGGAGCCGTTGCCAGTATCCTGATAGACTGCAGTAACGTACTCACTTGGCAGGCTCATTCGTTACCATCCGCGTCATCAAATAACTCATCAACATAGCTAGGGTAATCATAGTTTTCCTGAACAACATTAGGCAAATGGATGACCTCTGCTGTTTCTTCAGGGTTATCAGGAACACGAGTTTTTCGCGCTTCCCGCTCATCTTGAAGTGCTGCTTTGCGATTGGGCCTGATTGCAGCTATTCGTTCAGCCTTGGTCAGAGCCGATACATCAGGACTCAATTTTTCTGCCTGTTGAATTTTGTCTATGACTCGACGTTCATGCTCTCTTTTATGCTTGCTAGCTCTAACGCGACTGTTAGCCGCAGTAACCTTCAACTGCTCTTGACGCTGCCACACTTCCCAAAAGGAACAATTTACAAACTCTCTAGAACGCTCTGAAAGTTTACAAACCCAGTACTCAGCACTATTGGCATAAGGAAATAAATAAATTTCATACGCAGAATCAGGATCATAGGCAACAACCACTTTTTCAGGTCGAGAAACTTCCTTTGCTCTGTGCATCCAACCTTCTGCAATCATCTCCTGACAAGTGTAATAAACACCGAAAACACAAATTCCTAAGGTTGAGACAGTAGCGTTTTCTCTCGGGAGTAAACTCAACCTGATTGACGCTTCTGAAGCAGAACGCAAACGACCGGTACGATTTTTCACTCCCCAGTTCCACAATTCTAATGGAACATTGGGAAGATCCACTGGCATATCAGCAGACCGATCATATTTTTTCAACACATGATATTTATTATGATAAACAATTGAAGAAATTATGATTTCTTTAAAATCAGATATAGACAGCTTGGCATCAAGACGATAGTCCTTACCCCCATGTTTTCTTACGGTGTTACCTGTCACAACGCCTGGGGCAAAGGGGGTAAAGTCAGCTTGTAAGACTTTAAAGTTCTGCTCAACAATGCCTTTAGCATCACCACGAAATGGCGGCGTATTTTCAATTCGAATAGAGAAGCTTTTTTCAAGATTTTCTATCTGGTACCCGAGCAGTTCTCCCCGATCAGCCAGAATACAATCCGGTAAACCTCTTGCTGGCCAATCTTCTGCTTCAATGTCCAATCCAAACTGATGACATAGCTCCACTTTATCCGTCATAGCCGACTTTAGGGCCTGGATTGCAGCTACGTAAGATGGGTTTTCAAAGCCGATGTAGAACCCTACGATAAGTCGGCTGAAAACATCAACGACAACGTATACAACTGGTCGTCCAACAATCCAGCTTCGGTTTGCATCAGAGACCACATAAATATCAGCAATGGTCGCATCAATTTCAAAACGAGAGCCGGGACCTAAAGCATGCAAATTTGCAGTGCCTGTTAACGGACGAATGTCTTTGTTGTACTTGTTTCGATTGACCCGACTTTTAATTTTTTCAACTTGAGAATATTCACGCTGATAGAAATGCTTCATCTGCCAGTTCGTCGGAATTTCCTCTTCTGGAATATCAGGAAAGTAAGCCTCATACATATCCTTAAAGCGCCTGTGGGCATAAGGAAATGAGTATCCCTTATCGGTCAGAAGATATTTTTGAATGGCTATCCTGAACAACTTCTCGATGAGTTCATCAATATTGATGCCAGTCCCAGGTTCATACTTCCGAGGACGACCGAGCTTTTTCTCTCCTGGAATTCTCTTTTTGCCCTTCGCGCCAGAGTTTTTATAGTCGGGGAGTAATGCGTTAGGGATCTGGCCTCTTTTCCAATACTGTCGAATAAGCCGATACAACGTTTGCTTAGTTGTCTTATTGTTAGACATCACATCTTCGATGGCTTTGGCTCTAACCTTAGGAAGGAAAAAATCATCGCTCTCAATGATTGGGCCAATCAGCTCGTAATTTTGATCCCTTTTCACTTGGGCTACGCTGCCGTCAGGTGGCGATGACAGTATTAAATCCGTATATGGATCATCAACCCTACGCAAAGCCCCATTATGAATTGCTTCAGTTAACGTATCTAAATCAATTAGCGCAGGAAAATGACTAGGAGTATCGATTGATATCCAAACAAACACATCACCCAATCGACGTAAAATTCGAAAACGTTCCTGATCAAGCTCCAGTACATCATTGATTCGAAACATGACGAGCTCCGATTAAGTTCCCCATATTTTCGGCCACCAGATCTTTACCTCTGAGTTGGTGAAACGGCTGGGACATATCAAAATAAAAGCAACGATTTGCGAGTAACTGCCTAATTTCATAGATAGAAGAACCATCTGGCAGGTTATACGTACGGTCAATATCCTTACAAATATCGGTTACGAATTTCCTATCATTACGATAAAACACTTCACTGTAATACGCGGTTTTATCGACTAAAAACTCATCTTCTATGTCATCCTGTTCTAAGGGGTAGATCCAGCTAATATTCTGCACAAGGGTCGGAGAAACATCATGCTCAGTCACCAGAAACCAAGGTATTTGTTTCATTTTCCAGAATCGCCGTTCAATTTCTAACTTTTCGAAAATACGAGGATCTTTTAAAGCTTCCGAGCGCTTAGCTTGAATGGCATATCTAGGACATTGAGGGTCAAGAGAATCAACCAAAAAATCTGACGACATATATAGCTGTACGCCGCTATCTGATGGATGACGAATACCATTCTCAGAGGCAATTATCAGTGTATCCTCTCGTTCAAGCGGAAACTGCTCCCGAATATCGACAACATCCGCCTTCCACTCAAGAGACAAGAAAACAGCTAACTCAACATCAGAAAGTAACTGATGAGTACGTTGGCATTTATGGCCAAAGACTCGATGAGAACGGCCATCAGAAGGCACATCTCTAACGGTAAGCCAAGGCAGGTAATTGGCTACTTCGCCTTGACCTCGGCCCTCTTTAATCCAACGACTATACTTGGCTTCAGAGGGTGCATATTTGCTTTTTGCCATAATCAGATTTCAAAACTGACGGTCACAAAAGCATAATTGCAACAGCAGTAGTATGCAACTTTATTACTTATTTTGACGCTAATAGCTTGG
This sequence comes from Shewanella sp. Sh95, assembly GCF_001308045.1. Lineage (NCBI taxonomy): Bacteria > Pseudomonadati > Pseudomonadota > Gammaproteobacteria > Alteromonadales > Shewanellaceae > Shewanella > Shewanella sp. Sh95. Next base: position 43,778 of record NZ_LGYY01000047.1, on the reverse strand, counting down.
AGTTCAAGACATTAATATAGTTGCTTATTGCAAGCACTTTTTGGGACATAAACGATTTTGAATATTCGTTCAAATTTCAGCAGTAACATTACTTTTTGTACCAATGTGCGGGTTTATTCACCACAATTTTCAAGTTTGAAGTGAATAAATATGTAAAAGGCAAGGATTGACCTTGCCTTATCAATTTCCTGTTAGCTGTACCATCCGTCTGCGAGCACTTCCGCCTGTGCGAGTACCAGTTTAATCGCGGCTTCTGATTGTTCGGGTGGATATTTCCAGTGACGAAGTAAACGTCTAACTAGATTCCGCATTCTTGCTCGAACACTTTCGCGCTTTTGCCAATCAACTGTTGCCGATTTCCGAAGCTGATTCGTCAGCTCAATTGCTAGTTGACGTAAGTTATCGTCTCCTAAGACTCTTACGGAGGCTTCGTTGGTAACTAAAGCACGATAAAACGCCATTTCATCGGTGGATAAATTGAGCTTATCCATCATCTCGGCGTCGGCTTGCATCTCTTTAGCCCATTGAATTAACTCTTCAATCACCTGGGCCGTTTCGATATTACGGTTATGATATTTCTGTAGCGTAGACATGATACGGTCAGAATATTTCCTCTCCTGAACCACATCATTTCTCATCCGCGCTTTGACTTCATCGCGTAGCAGTTTCTCTAACAACTCAACCGCGAGATTCTTCTCTTTCATGTTCTTCACATCTTCGAGAAACTCGGCAGAGAGCAGTCCAATGTTAGGCTTGTCCAGACCCACAGTTTTAAAAATATCATCTACCCCATCAGCAACAATGGCATTGTTGAGAATTTGGCGTAGCGCAGAGTTTCTTTGCTCGTCACTGCGTTTTTTATCAACCGTTGAGTGTTTCAGAAACGCCGTTTTGATTGCACCATAGAAGGCAATTTCAACTTTATAACCATCGACTTCATCCATGGTGTTACACAGTGAGAATGCTTTCATCATCGCCACCATGACATCCAGAAAGCGGCGCTTACCATCACGCACTTCTTCTCCGTTACGGCTTGTATGGCTGAGTCCTGAAATATGGTTGGCAGCGCCTGGCAACAACTGAAGCGGTTTTGTTTCAAAATCTGGACGGTAATTGAACACCGAGCCATCCACTGGCGTAGCAAACATTCCTCTCACGATATCAATTTTTTCCATCAACACAGCAAAGGCTTCCGCCGTATCGACGGTCGGTTGCCCCTTACCTTGGCTGTTCGTATAGGTTTTCAGGGCATTTTTAAGTTCATTCGCAATGCCTATATAATCAACAACTAGGCCACCTGGCTTATCTTTAAAAACGCGGTTAACTCGAGCTATTGCTTGCATCAAGTTATGGCCTTTCATCGGCTTATCGATATACATGGTATGGCAACAAGGTGCATCAAAGCCTGTCAGCCACATGTCTCGCACGATGACCAATTGCAGTTCGTCTTCCGTGTCTTTGTAGCGCTTTTCAAACAGCTTTTTAGTTTTTTTGTCATGGATGTGCGGCTGCATCTTCCCTTTGTCTGCGGCGCTGCCTGTCATGACAATTTTGATAGCGCCTTTATTGGGATCTTCGCTGTGCCATTCCGGCTTAATAGCCACGATTGCATTGTATAAATCCACGCAAATTTCTCGGCTCATCGCCACTATCATGGCTTTACCAGGAAAGGTGGCACAACGAGTCATCAAATGTTCGACCAGATCTTGAGCTACTTCCTTAATTCGCGGCTCTGCACCAACGAGTTTTTCTAACGCAGACCATTGTGATTTGATTTTCTCGCGAGCATCGGTTTCTTCCTCTTCACCGATCTCGTCTTCTATTTGGTCATTTAACGCTTCAATTTCATCTTGCTTAATGTCGAGTTTGGCAAGGCGTGATTCATAGTAAATAGGTACTGTAGCGCCATCACTGACGGCATCTTGAATATCATAGATGGACACGTAATCACCGAAAACACCACGGGTATCTTTATCGTCGAGTGAGATTGGCGTTCCGGTGAAACCGATAAAAGCCGCATTGGGTAAGGCGTCTCGCATGTACTTTGAATAACCATAAACATAACGCTGGCCAGTCACTTTTCCGTTCTCATCTTTAACTTCGGTCAAGCGGGCTTTGTTACCGTACTGACTGCGATGGGCCTCATCAGAAACAACGACAATATTGGAGCGTTCAGACAAAATAGGATGCTCAAGCTCCGCTTCAAGCAACGCAAACTTCTGTACCGTGGTAAAAATAATCCCGCCAGATTTGCGATTGAACAGTAATTCGCGTAATGAGTCACGATCCTCGGCTTGTTGGGGAATTTGCTTGAGCGTCTCTTGTGCCATGACGAAGGTATTGTACAACTGACCATCCAAGTCGTTGCGGTCAGTGACAACCACTAAGGTTGGGTTATTCATTTCGGGCTGTTGCAGCAATTTGCTGGCATAACACACCATCGAAATACTCTTACCACTGCCCTGCGTATGCCAAACAACACCGGCCTTTTTGCTTCCAGACACGACTCTGTCAGCGTAGTTAGCGCGGGGCTCTTCTACTCCATGACGATTTGAAGCCGCAATAACGGTTGCTCTAACAGCCGCTCTCACGGCATGGAACTGGTGGTAACCGGCAATTTTCTTGATGATTTTATCGCTATCATTTTCAAACAGAACAAAATAACGAATGTAATCAAGCAGTAAATCTGGCTTAAAGAACCCCCGTACCATGGTTTCTAATTGGAGTTCTAGTAGTGGTTTATCATCTTCGCTTTCAATTGTTTTCCATGGCAAAAATCGTTCTTTATTGGCGGTTAAGGAGCCGACTCTCGCCGTCCATCCATCGGAAATGACAATCGCCTCGTTAAACACGAATAGATCCGCAATTTCTTCTTTATATGTCTGGATCTGGTTATACGCATTCCAGATGTCGGCGTGATCATCAGCTGGGTTTTTTAGCTCAATGACGGCGATTGGTAAGCCATTGATGAACACCACTACATCGGGTCTACGGTTGACTTTGGTGCCAGTGATCGTGAATTGATTGACCACTAAAAACTGATTATTTTCAGCCGTCTCAAAGTCCATCAAGCGTACATGGGTATGCTTAGTTATCCGCTGTCCGTCTTCAATGACAGAGTATTCAACTGGTACACCTTCAATTAAAAATTTGTGGAATGCTTTGTTATTTTTAATTAATACCGGCGTTTGTGGGGTGGCGACAATTTTCGCCACCTCGATCAGCGTATCGTATGGCAGGCTGGGATTTAACGTGCTAAGGCAATCAACCAAACGTTGGCGCAATGTGACCTGATGATAATCTTCTCGCTCAGGCGTATCACCATCAGGGGCAATATCATATCCATTTTGATATTGGTACCCTAGCTCTTGAAACCAATCCAGGCAAAGCTGTTCAAGTTGATCTTCCGTTATCATTTCTACCTCAAACCCTTATTCACCATAATCTTGATATTTGTTGCTCAAGCCACCTTTCAGGGTACATATAAACGTATTCTCCCCAAATCTTCCTCGCAGATTCAAACTCGATGTGACACTTCTTATCATACTGAATCCCATCAACCTGAGCAGCTTTCAACACCTCAATATCACTCAGCTTAACGCCATGTCGCTTTTCAAAGTACCAAGATGAAACAAACGTTTCACCTGATTGTGAACAACGATATTTTCCATTTTCGATCCGAATATAATCAGATGTACCAGAATTATTGACAGGTAATGCTGTTTGGTTGGAATCTTCAACTCTTCCTGCTCTCACCGCTTCAGTATCAAAAATACAAAGATAAATTTTTCGTTCTTTGACAATCAGCTCTAATTGACGCTTCCCACTCAGATAGTTCAAATAGGGATGTGGTCTGCCGTAATCATCAGTGATTGCAGTCATATAAGAAAGAGTGGATTTTGATAAGCTCCCTTTAGGCAAAGTGCCTAACACTATACACCCTTCTGTGCCCTGTCCATTGACACCAAAGTCTATCTCATTTGCTGCAGTTACAATTGGTCCCCAAAAGATGATCACCGCATAACCATTCAAATCTTCAACGAGTTGCAATTTATAACCGAAATGCTCTTTTGAGCGAGGTGATTTCTCAGAATAATCGCGAGCTATCGACAGAAGAGGTTGCCCATAGTTAGTTTGTAGATGACTTCGATTCACTTCGATATAATCAATCAATAAGTATTCATGACCAATTCGCTCTACTTTCACATAAGCTGGCGCGGTATTAGAAGCTGCAAATACCTCTTCTACTTTGAGTGTATCGCGATACGCCAATTTAGACCCTAAGTTAGCTAAGTCACAAACCAACCCATTTAAATGGTTAAAAATACCATTCTGTTTGACGCGCAAAATATCTCCCGGCTTTAATTGGTTGATATTCGCACTGCATAGTGGATAAAACTCACTTATCACTGATGGATTGAGCACCATTCTAGCGTTGTGTCGGCTAGAATGAGGGAGTTTCACGTGATCTGCAAATATTTCACTGTAAAAGCTTGCGCCGCTTTCTGCATAGACTTTATCAGATATCACTTGAATTTTATGTTGTAACTCCTCTTCTGACGATGTTGGAGTGCCCTCCTCTTCAGTGCAATGCTGAACCTGTTTAGATTCCAACTCCAAAATTGAGTGTACCTGAGTTGAAGCACCACAATGCTCACTAGAAACCAAATTCACTGCCTCAGCAGCTTTAGTGCTCACGTCTCCGATGTCATTCTGGTTTTTAAAGAATAGCTTCAATAATTTGCGAAAATACATTTTTATCTCTCGGTTTCTAACTCGATTTCGCCTGAAACAGTTGTTCCATCATTTGTAACTCCGACGCTTACCGAAAATAGTGACACTATAAAATGATTTACTTAATCTTAAAATCATGAAAAACATGTGATTCTTTTGACAGTAAAAGTGTTACTCATCTAATTCAGTTGAGTTTAGACGGCGCATTTCTACGCAAAAATTAGCAAAAGATTTACTACCAACGAGCAAAGTTTGAATGAATGACATTTGATCGAAATAGCAAGCCGTTTGAGTATCGAGCGTCGAGGCATCACCAAGGAAACTTGCAAGCCCCTTATAAATAATCAACGGATGCCATGAATTAAATTTTTTACCAATTCTTGTTCTGTCACTAAAACTCCAACCATTAGTTAGGGTTTCCTTAAGCTCATCTAACAGCTGGTCATAACATCCATTCGATTTGAGTAGAGGCTGAAGTTTTGAATTAACGCTAATAATGACTGCTGCGATTGGCCCATCAGTCAAAAGGTCGTGAACTAGATGATCATCACCATCAACAACAAACCCACAAAATACACCTGGGATCCAGCCACTTTCATTATTATCTGGGTTGGTATAAGAAAACTCTAATCCAATGCGCCCCCAAGCATCATATCTTCCACGCGAGGTCTTATTCCTTGGAGGATGTAAAAATTTAATATCAGGGCTTGTCGATTGACAAATTGGCCATTGTGACAACTCACATCGACTGACCATCTCGTATAGCTGCTTATCGATATTTTTTACATCGTTATAGTATGAAATCGTCAATGGATTTAATGGGGTCGAATTAACAAGGCCATTACTTTTTAATAAGCTAATAAACTCGTCACGCAGCCATGAAGCTTTCGCATCACCGTCAATTAAAGTCTGCAGAATGCCCGCGATGTCATACCAACAAAGTGCAATATCCGGCGACTGTCGATGTTGCCCAATGTGAGCCGTGATCAGAACTATTTTGAAAGGCTTATTCAGATGAGACGTTGCATAATTTCTGTAATTATTAAGTTGCTGATCATGTAATTCTGACCAAACTTTATGCTCAAAAATCAGACAAAAATCATCATCTGTTGTGGTCCACAATAAGTCTGGGTATTTACCGCCAAAATTAACCTGAGTTTCAATATCATTGGACAAGTGAATTGATGACAACTCATGTGAATACCCAGTTAACTTCCCTACTAACAATTCACTTAAAGCTTTCCTTGCCACAGAGTCATGTTTCAATAACCACGCGAATGCTTCGGTAATAAAATTTTCGATCGGTGATGTCTGGTGACTCGCGGCATACTTACTTACATTAACCAATAAACTATCCAACATACACTTCCTTGTTTGATGTTTTAACACTACTCGTGATTCACATTACAACGCAATATTCACCTAATTGCATTGCAGTGATAGCAAACTTTTGATGCAAATCTCAACGCGGAGGCTTAAGTCCCCACAGTCACTTTATCAACTGCGTTTGCTAACTCGATTTCGCCGGAAAGCAATTTAGGAAGCAGTAAATCTCGAAGACTTGCTAACTCAATATTTTCAGCATTTTTGCTGTACTGCCCATCGAGCAAACTGCCAACTAACTTGCAGAACTCTTTCTGAACATTTGAAGGTGGAACCAATATATCGATTGTATCGAGATCTTTACGTTTGATACTGGATTGCACAGTTGTAACTAACCTTGCATCCATATCGTGTTGAAAGCGGTGAGCTTTGATTGTGTAAAACATATATTCAGGCTCAACGACTTTTCCAAAACGCAGACCTAACACATTCTGAGCAATACCAAAATTAGTATTTTTAACAAATGATGTCCGACCTATGGTGCCAACTGTCGAGATAAGAACATCTTTAGGTTCTACATGGACTCTGAACCAAGTATTAAACGTTTCTTCAGTAACTCGTTTATCTGTGTTCAAATTTGGAAATGCAGAGTTTTCAGGCAAGTGTTTCACCTCAACAAGAGGTATTCCATTCTCTACGACAGGAGGTGTCTTTCCTCGGTTATCAACATACTTATCGATGACCTTTTTGAATGGTTTAAGTGTCCAACCTTCAGGAATCAAACCCAACTCAGACTCAACGAGCTTTTCGGGGAATAGCGAGGCAGTGGCCGCATCCATTCCCTCCGGTTGTTCGCCGTTCATCTTGGCTTTAACCGGATCGAAATCAACAAACCATGACTTAAAGATGGCTTGCGCCATTTCTTCTAGAGTTTGGTTTACAGCACTATTGGCAGCTATCTTTTCATCCAGTAAAGCCATTTGGTTGCCCAATGACTCTCGACTTTCCGGAAGTTCTGGAATTCGAATAGGCAACGCATGTGCATTGTCTCGATTCAATCCGGGTACGGCGCTATCGGAGTTCATTTTTTCTAACCCTAGAGACTTCAATAGGTAATAAGTAAACCTCAGTTCACCCAATGTACCCTTGGTCACGTAAAATGCCGTATCTATAGGCCAGAAAGGTTGTGTTGATAAGTGTACTGCGCCAACACTTCCTTTTCTCCCGATGATGATGCCGGGGCCATTTATATAAAAGTCATTGTGGAAATCAACACAGCCATTGGATCCATAGACAGGGTGTTCTCCAGCTTGTCTTTTTGTTTTTGGTAATCCCTTTCCATATATAAAAGGACAGAATTCACCGACTGTAGTATCAATCCAGCTCATAACCTAACCCCGCCAAATTCTTTTTAATTCCCGCTTCTAACTTGGCTGATCCCACGGCAGCACTTAGTTTATTCTTCATCGTTATTACTCTTCTGCTGCTGGGTTAATGCTTGTTGTGCTTGTTGACGTTCTCGTTGCAATTCACGCTTTAGTTCTTCTTCGCTGGGTAGATAAGGCAGATATTTAGCAGCAAATAGTTGTTTTTGTTCAGTGAGCACCGAATACTTCACCACGGCTTCACTTTTCTCACTGCATAACACCAAACCGATAGTCGGGTTATCATCAGCGCCTTTGTATTGGTCATCATATAGACGCACGTAGGTATCCATCTGCCCAACGTCCTGATGTTTGAGCTTGCCGATTTTCAGATCGACCAGTAAAAAGCACTTAAGCTTAAAGTTGTAAAACACCAAATCGATATAGAAATCTTCATCATCAAAACGGATCCGTTGCTGACGTTCAACAAAAGCAAAGCCTTTGCCTAACTCCAATAAAAACTGCTGCAAGTTGGAAATAATGGCTTGTTCTAAATCGGATTCCTGATAGGTTTTGTCTTGTAGATTGAGGAAATCGAGAATATAGGGGTCGCGCAGATACTCTTTCGCAGTGGTCGCCAAAGGTTGTATCTTTTGCTCAGCTTCCTGTTCCACCAGTGATTTATCTTTGCTGGCTAACAGACGTTCGTAATATAGAGTTCCGATTTGACGTTCCAGAGCACGAACACTCCAGTTTTGTGATACAGCCTCTTGTTGATACCACTCTCGCGCCGTTGGGCTTTCAATCCGAGAAAGCACATTATAGTGCGACCAACTTAATTCGAGAGACACTGTCTCTCGTTTTTCAAATGCCAGATAAAAACGGCGCATATTACGCAAGTTTGTTACATCAAATCCCTTGCCGTAATCGCTAGCTAGCAGATCAGAGAGTTGCTTAAGCTGCGCTTTGCCGTATTCAGCGCGAGTTTGCCCTTGTTGCTCATCTTCCACAATCAGACGCCCAATTTGCCAATAGGCGTGCACCATAGCCGCATTAACCGTCTGTTTTACCTGACTTCTAGCCTGTTCAATAACCTGCTTGATATCAGAGAGTAAGTTGTGTTCTGTTGGCTCAAAGCTCATAGCCTAACCCCATCAAGTTCTTCTTGATTTCCGTTTCTAACTTGGCTGATTCAGCAAATTGTTCACTCAGTTTCTCAGTTAACGTTGTCATCTTCTCGGCAAAAGGAATACCGTCATCTTCTTCATCTGCCGCGCCAACATAACGTCCCGGAGTGAGCACAAAATCTTGTTTCTTTATCTCTGCCAAAGTTGCTGATTTACAGAAGCCTGCTTGGTCTTCATACGCGACGCCGTTAACTTCTTCGCCTGTTTTCCAAGCATGGTAAAGATCGGCAACTTTCTGGATATCATCACGAGTGAAGTCACGAAGTACACGGTCTTTCATATAACCAAGATTACGCGCATCAATAAATAGCACTTCGCCTTTACGATCTCGTAATTTACGACCTGCTTTATCGGTACGTGCTTTCTTATTCTTGGTTAAGAACCAGATACAGGCTGGAATTTGCGTATTGGTAAACAATTGCCCCGGCAGTGCCACCATACATTCAACCAAATCGTTCTCAATCAATGAAGCACGAATTTCACCTTCGTTATTGGTGCTTGAACTCATCGAACCGTTTGCCAATAGAAGCGCTTGTGATCCTTCAGGCGCAAGGTGGTACAACATATGCTGCATCCACGCAAAGTTAGCATTACCTGAAGGTGGTGTGCCATATACCCAGCGCGGATCGTTATCATCAACACCTGTATTCCACTCTTTCATGTTGAAAGGCGGGTTAGCCATGATGAAATCGGCACGTAAATCAGGGTGTTGGTCATTGGTGTAGGTACTGGCAGGCTCACCAAATTGACATTCTAGTCCCCGAATAGCCATATTCATCCCAGCAAGCTGCCAAGTGGTGTAGTTGTATTCCTGACCGTAAATCGAAATTCTTTGCTTTTGCGTAAGCGGGTCAATCTCTTTTTGGTTAGCGCGACGTTCAATAAATTTCTCTGATTGCACAAAGAAACCGCCAGAACCCATTGCAGGGTCATACACACGACCTTCAAACGGTTCAATCATCTCAACAATCAGCGAAACGATTGATGCAGGCGTATAGAACTGACCGCCTTTCTTACCTTCAGCAAGCGCAAACTGGCCTAAGAAGTATTCGTAAATATGACCAAGAATATCTTTGCTGTTAAGTGACTTATGATTGAATGGAATAGTCGCGATGAGGTTGATCAGCTCATTCAGTTTTGCCTGATCAATTTTTAGCGATGCGTAGTGCTTGTTGAGTACACCTTTTAGCTTCTGGTTGTCGCGCTCAATCCCCTCCAATGCATTATCAATCAGGTGACCAACAGACGTAATTTTCTTCGTCTTACCATCAATAACCAAATCGGCACCGCCAATGACCATCGGGCCATTGTCTTGCAGGAACTTCCAACGAGATTCAGTAGGCAACCAAAACACGTTTTTCTCTTTGTAGTAATCACGCTGTTCCAGCTCAATCGCGATTTCTTGTTCAAGTTCTTCTGCCGTGTAACCTTCAGGATCAAGGAAATACTCGTGGTCAGGGTTAGCAAAGTCCTGTTTTAGTTCTTCTTGGCGCAGCGTGAAGGCGTCAGACACGTATTTAACGAATATTAAGCCAAGCACCGCATGTTTATATTGAGAGGCATCGAGTGATGCACGGAGTTTGTCTGCGGCTGTCCAGAGCTTGCTTTCCAGCTCTTTCAGGAATAGTTGTTCTTGTTCGTTCATTACGGGTTTCTTGAGTTCGAAAAAGTTGCGTGCATTCTACCAGTAAACATGGGGTTTTCACTGATTTCTGCCTTACTTAATAGTGATTTTTATGAAGTAAGGAGCACATCATGGTTGCATGGAACAAAGGTAAACGAGTTGGTCAGAAAAAAGCGTTCAAATTAGAGGATATTTGGCGGATTCGAATTCGCTTAGAGCTTGAAGAACGCTTGTTTGAGTTGGCGCTGTTTAATCTTGCCATTGATAGCAAGCTAAGGTCTTGTGACTTGCGGAACCTCAGGGTGCAAGATGTTAGCCGCAGTGGTTGCGTGATGTCGAGAACCATCGTTAAACAGCAAAAGACTCAGCAAGAAGTGCACTTCGAAATCACTCCCAAGACTCAGCAGACGTTATCGCAATGGATCATTCAAAATGCGTTGGCACCAACAGACTTCTTGTTTCCTAGTCCACGCAGAGAGGGCCAGCCAATTTCATACCATTACTACACAACGCTAGTGAACCGCTGGGTGACGGATATCGGTTTAGACAAAACGCAATACGGGACGCATTCACTGCGTCGAACTAAGGCTTCTTTGATCTACGCCAAGACCAAGAATCTTAGGGCTATTCAGTTACTTCTGGGTCATGCTAAGCTCGAAAGCACGATTGAATACCTTGGCGTCGAGATTGAAGATGCGCTAAGGATTTCGGAGAGTTGTGAGGCGTGAAGGAACTACCATGCAATGCCCAGAATGTGAAGACAATTTTGGTTGGGATTGGATTGAAGACGAGTGCATTGAGCCAAATGAAGAGTTTGACTGCCCGAGTTGTGGCGTGACACTACGTTATACCATTGATGAGGGCACTTATTATGGCGCTCAGCATATGACTGTTGAGGTTGTTGATAATTGATAGAAACAACTAGACTCCGCCCCCCACCTAAATAGTCCATTGGAGAGAGAATTTAAATGCAAGAACATCAGCAAAAAATCTACGCCCTCAGAAAGCGCATAGTTGCAATCGAAGGGTTTGACCAAGCAGATTGGATCACTATTGGAGATGCAACTGATTGCCAGCACATAATCGAGAACCATCCTCGCTTGCTACGAGCACTGAATTTTGGCGACCCTGACTACCCTTCTGCTGTAGGAGACGTTCTGAAAAGTATGTTTACCTACCATAGAAACTCTCTTGATGATGTAACGTATTTCTTGGACATAAATCACCCGTTAACAAACAATGTGTCAGTTTCTACTGCTCCAACAGGGTCAACAAAGTCCATTGTTTTTACTCCAAACATTTTTCAAATACCGGGCACTGAAGTTGAGAGTGACCTCGTGTCAATAATGATGCCATTTGCTGGTTTTGACGATGTTCACCAAGGTATTGTTAGAGCATGTGAACAGGCTGGTTACCGCTGCCAAAGAGCTGATGACATTTGGGAGCATTCGACGATACTTCAAGATATCTTCTCCTTAATCTATCGCTCTAAGATTATCATTGCCGATTTTTCTGGACGTAACCCTAATGTGATGTACGAAGTTGGAATTGCACACACTTTAGGCAAGATAGTAATACCGATCAGCCAAACACTAGAACATATCCCGTCAGATCTTCACGGACACAGAATTCAAACTTATTTGAAAAATGGAGAAGGTATCGACTCATTAGAAACTGCTTTGGCAGCCAAACTGAGAAGTATCTAAACTTAGCAACTTGAAAGGAAAGCGCCTAAATGCCTCTGGAGCGCTTTTCCCGAGCCAACCCAATATTACTCTAAACGAAGCTGTGGAGCTGTAGTTCTATTTATTTCAGCTTTTTATCGAGTACAATGCGATAACAATCATCCAAGTAATTTGAAATCTATAAAAGGAAAGTAAATTGCAAAATCAACCAATGACTAGCAATGACCAAGGTAAATTGCTAATTTTTGCACTTCTTTTTGCTCCATCAGTAGTTTTTATGGTTGGCATCATCCCAGCCATATTTTTAGCTTTTGGTATCTATATGATGAAGAGAAATCAAGATTTCTCCAGTATAGAGACTGCGGTTAAAAACTTTAAAGGTTATACATTCCTAGCTCTAATAGGGTGCTCTATCAGCTCCATCTATTGGGGTAGTATGTATTTCAGTGAAGAAAATAGTTGGTACTACGATGATGAGTTCTTTATTTCGCTAATTTTCTCAGGTATCGCTTTCGCTTACTTGGTTGCTGTACAGGTTCTGTTTTACTCCCCTATGAACAAACACAGAGAGTGGGTTGAGACCAATGGAATCTTTTCTACAAAAACTAAACCAAACATGAGTTCGAATGTTCACTCAGAGGTAAACATCATCAAAGGCGAGAAGCTAAAGCAATATTCTGTAGCGGATGAGTTAACTAAGTGGGCGAAGCTCAAAGAAGACGGTTACATCTCAGAAGAAGAGTTTAACGAGGCTAGAGCCAAACTTTTAAAAAGAAACTAAAAAATACACACGCTCAACGTACAGTGATATTGACAAGGCTGCATTCGCAGCCTTTGTTTATTGGTTTTTTATGGGATCACAGATAAATTTGGCCTGAATTGCTTTTGTCCCAGAGCGACAGACATTCTCTGTTGTGACACATCACGCCATAATGACCTTAAATTCAGATTTTTGTATTTTTTAGGCGCTTAGCTATCCATAGCCCATATAAGGTTTTGTATGGAAAATTTCCACTAACTTACGGCGCTAATTCAATCGCTGTAAATTATAATGGGGCAAATAAAGGGTTAGAAATGGCAGCGTACCTATGTGAACGCTGCCATTTCGGTATGATACTTTAATACTCAGTATGAATCTTTATTACTTAGTATGAGACTTTATTCATCTCCAACAAGGCGTTTTTTTTATTGCTTCCGATTTATTCCACCGTCACCGATTTAGCGAGGTTTCGCGGTTGATCCACATCGGTGCCCTTAATTAAGGCAACGTGATACGAAAGCAACTGTAGTGGGATGGTGTAAATCAGCGGCGCCATAAAGATATCGCAGTGTGGAACCGGGATAACCTTCATGGTTTCGTCAGATTCAAACTCCGCATCCACATCGGCAAACACATACATTAAACCACCACGGGCACGCACTTCTTCAACGTTAGATTTCAGCTTTTCTAACAGTTCGTTGTTTGGCGCCACCACTATGACGGGCATGTCGGCATCAATCAAGGCCAGTGGGCCATGTTTCAGCTCGCCAGAAGCATATGCCTCAGCATGGATATAGGAGATCTCTTTAAGTTTCAGCGCACCTTCCATCGCAATAGGGTACTGATCGCCACGGCCAAGGAATAAGGCATGGTGTTTGTCGGCAAAGTCTTCCGCCAATTCAGCAATCGCATCATCTAAGCCTAATGCTTGCTCCACTTTGGCAGGCATAGACTGTAGGCTTTGGGTGATCTCGGCCTGCATTTGCTCCGACATGCCATTATGGCGACCGATCACCGCCGTCAGCATTAATAAACCCGCTAATTGAACGGTAAAGGCTTTAGTTGAAGCAACGCCAATTTCGGCGCCCGCTTTCATCATGTATGCCATGTCAGACTCACGGACTAAGGAAGAGCCTGGTGCGTTACAGATAGTTAGCGTCGCCTTGTAACCCATTTCTTTGGCTAGGCGCATCGCTGCAAGCGTATCGGCAGTTTCACCGGATTGAGAAATAGTAACCAACAGGCTGTTGGGGAATAAATGCGACTTGCGGTAGCGGAATTCGGAGGCGATTTCGACATTACAAGAAACGCCAGCCCAATCCTCTAACCAATAACGCGCCGCCATACCCGCATGGTAGCTAGTACCACAGGCAATGATTTGCACGTGCTTGATATCTTTTAAAAACTCAGCAGCATTATCGCCAAAAGCCGTGTCGAGCACTTGCTTGTTAGCAATACGACCTTCGATAGTGCGTGTCAGTGCCAATGGCTGCTCATAAATCTCTTTGAGCATATAGTGGCGATATTCACCTTTGTCACCGGCATCGTGGGTGATTTCTGATTCTTTAACTTCGCGCTCAACTTTATTACCATGCACATCGAAAATGCTCACGGTGCGACGAGTCACTTCGGCCACGTCACCTTCTTCTAAAAAGGCGAATGAACGGGTCACAGGCAACAGCGCCAATTGATCAGACGCGACAAAGTTTTCACCTAAACCAAAACCAATCACTAATGGGCTGCCTGAGCGCGCGACAACCATTCGCTCGCTGTCGCGGCGGTCAATCACCACAGTGCCATAAGCGCCTTCGAGTTGTTTAACCGTGGCTTGCACCGCGGCCAGTAAGGTGTTGTGCGTTTTTAATTGGTGATGAACTAAGTGGCAAATCACTTCGGTATCGGTATCAGAGCTGAAGTGGTAGCCGTGTTCTTTAAGCATTTCACGCAGTTTATGATGGTTTTCGATAATGCCATTGTGTACCACAGCAATATCACCTTCAGACAAATGCGGGTGAGCATTACGCTCGCTTGGCTCACCGTGGGTCGCCCAGCGTGTATGCGCAATACCAGTGCCGCCCGCTAACGGGTCGGTTTCGAGTGCAGCAGACAGTTCCTGCACTTTACCCACGCGGCGGGTGCGATTGAGTTCGCCATTGTGGATCACAGCAACACCCGCGGAGTCATATCCACGATATTCTAAACGACGTAAACCTTCGACCAGAATTTCGGCCACATCCCTTTGCGCCACGGCGCCAACGATTCCGCACATAGTTTTTACCTATAAAATGAAAAATAAAAATGTAGTTATTTGAGTCATTTGCTCTGGCTTATCACGGGCAAATGCCTAAGGCGAGTAGGGCGCTAAGATGACTTTCACGCCTTGCTCGGTAATTTGGTTAAGGGCGCTCTCTTCGATGCGAGCGTCGGTGACTAACACACTGATTTGCGACCAAGGTAGTTCTAAATTAGGGATCCGCTTGCCTATTTTGTCCGAATCCACCATCACGATGACTTCGCGGGAAACTTCAGCCATCACCTTACTTAAACCTGTAAGCTCATTAAAGGTGGTGGTACCACGTTCAAGATCGATACCGTCGGCACCGATAAACAGTTGGTCGAAGTTGTAGGAGCGTAATACCTGCTCGGCGACTTGGCCTTGAAAGGATTCAGAATGCGGATCCCAAGTGCCGCCGGTCATCAATAAGGTTGGCTCGTTTTCAAGTTCGTGAATCGCATTAGCCAAATGCAGAGCATTGGTCATCACCACCAGCCCACGTTTTTGGTTGAGTTCAGCAATTAAGCCTGAAGTGGTGGTACCGCTATCGATAATGATGCGATTGTGATCTTTGATCAGCTGCGCCGCGGCTTTAGCGATGGATAACTTGTTAGGCGCAATCTTGGCAGAAAACTGTTGCGTGACTTCATCAGGTATAGCCACAGCACCGCCATAGCGGCGCAGCAGTAATCCGGTTTTTTCAAGTTCGGCCAGATCTTTACGAATAGTCACTTCTGAGGTTTCGAAACGTAATGACAACTCATCGACACTCACTTCACCCTGTTCATTCAGGATGCTAATGATACTGTGGCGTCGTTGCTGTGTATTTCGTTTATTCATAAAACCTTTCAGTTAAGTTTCGAATCGAAAGATATATTATAAAGAAACGAAACATTTTTGCTAGTATTCGAAAGATAATTTCGAATCAAGATGGGTAGCCTTTAAGTTGGATTAATTAACTTTATGAAAAATAATAAAAAAGCAGTTAACCCAAAGGTAAACTGCTTTAATTGTATGAAACTTAAAAAGGGGAGCTGAGCTTAAAACTTAGCCTCAAGCGCCACGCTGAAGTTACGATCTTGGCCAATAGTGACCATCTTATCGCTACCACCATCTAAGTATTCAGTATCAAATAGGTTTCTCACGTTTGCACGGATGCTAACTTCTTTACCCATAATATCCATAGTATAGGCAGCACCAACATCAAAACGGACGTAACCATCTTTGGTGATAGTGTTAGCAGTATCAGCAAAACGCTCACCAACGTAGATAGCACCAAAGTTCATCGCAAAGTTGTCAGTTACTTCGTAACGAGTCCAGATATTGGCAGACCACTCAGGGGCATCAATAGGAGTTTTACCATCTAAATTCTTGCCACCGATTTTGCCTGCACCCGTATTATATTCCGCATCTAAATACATCATAGATGAAGTCACAAACCAGCTATCACCTAACTGGCCTTGGGCACCAACTTCAAAACCACGGTGATGTTGCTCACCACCTTGAGTGGTTATTGTTTTATCACCATCACTTGTTACTGGAATATCTAGCACTGTTGTGACATTGGACACGGTTATATCAAACAGAGCAGCTGTCAGCAGTAGACTGTCATTAAAGAGCTCCCACTTCGTTCCCAATTCATACTGAGTGCCATACTCAGGTTTTAGATTAGCCCCTTGATTCACATCTTCGGAACTGGTTACAGATCCTTGCGGGGTAAAGCTTTTTGAATAGTTAACATAAATACTGCCATTATCCATAGGCGAATAAATCACCCCGAATTTAGGCGATACGGCATAGCTGTTACCGCCAGCGGTATCTTTTTTCTGTTCGTCATACCGTACACCAGCAAGCAACTTCCATTGCTCATTTAATGTCATTAAATCCTGCAAATAGAAACCGTAATACTTGTATTCACTTGGGTTGCTTAGCTGACCTTGATGATAATCAAGATCTTGCTGAATAATTGGTTGCCCAGGAATTACACGCTGACTTTTGCCTTTCTGAATTTGCTGCTGATAGAAATAGTCTAAATAGTTAGCACCAATAAGGAATTGATGCTCCATTCCTGCCAAAGAAAATTCACCCGTGAAATCCACATAGGCCGTTTTATGCTGCCAATCGTCATAACGGTCGAATGGTTTGATGCTATAACCATCTTTGAATGGATCTTCAGAGCCTTCAATCAAACTTGGCGCAGAGTCTAAACGTTGGCGATTAAATTGTTGATCGTTGTAGCCGACTTTAACTTTCCAGTCGTTACTCATTTGCCAAGTCAGATCAGCACCTAAATTTGAAACAGTATTATCGGTAAAGGCCCAAGGCGCGTCCCATACGGTTTTACGCTCGCCAATCACATTGCCTTGTTTATCTAACCAGCCACCCGCATCGATGCCCGCTTTGTCTTGGGTATGGTCGTACTTAACCGATAACAAAACATCATCACTGATATCAAATTCTAAGTTTAAGTAACCCAACCAACGATCACGCTCTTGGTTTTCATTAGTAGTTGAATATTCGCGCCAGTATTTAGTGTCTTGTTTAACTAACACACCACGATAACGAATGCTTTGAGCATCGTTTAAGCTGCCTCCCGCATCTAACTGCGCACGGGTAGAGCCGTAGCCATCAGTATCAAAACCTAAATCGAGCATTGAATCATAGGTCGGCTTTTTGGTGACCATATTAACCAAACCGCCAGGACCGGATTGGCCATACAACATACTTGAAGGGCCTTTTAGTACCTCAACCTGTTGTAGCGTTTCTATAGGTTGAACGTAATGAGACCATTGCTGGTGACCGTTGATGAGATAACCGTTGCCCGAATCGAGTTCGAAGCCACGAATACTGAAGACTTGGCGGTTCCAACGAGTAGTACCCGCCGTTACGCTCGAATCGTTAACTAAGACTTCTGCAAGGTTAGTTGCTAATTGTTCGTCAGTCACAAAATCAGGGATAACATTAACGGACTGCGGGGTATCCATTAAGTCAATATCGCCACGCATAGCGCCCGATGCGCTACCGACTTTATAATCGTTAAAAGTACGGCCTGTTACATTAATACGTTCTATATTTGCATCGTTTGGCGCTTCTGCCATAACAGGCATCGCCATTAATGCAGCCCCAACGGCCAAACCTACAACTGAATATTTAAATACCATTGCCAACACCTCAAGTAGACCTTTCGTCTTAGAATTGCAGGCAATATAAATAAGAATTGTTTTTATTTAAGGATCTTTACATGGATTTACAATTTGGCGTAACTTAGATCAACTTTGAATAAAAACAATGAATTACCCATAACACCACAGTATTAATTCAACATTAATTTAGCTGATTTTTATTTGGAGAGGATTTAGACCTTTGACAAAAAAACATAAAGCGGCTAATTGCCGCTTTCTATAACAAAAAATAAAGCCGTTACTTCTTAATCTTTACCGGACGTTGCCAGCCAGTCAGATGTTTTTGCTTAACACGGGTGATCACTAGCTCATCCTCACCCACATCACGGGTAATTGTTGACCCTGCACCGAGCGTCGCGCCTTTACCAATGGTCACCGGCGCCACCAGCTGAGTATCACTCCCCACAAACACATTATCTTCAATCACGGTTAAGTGTTTATTGGCACCATCGTAATTACAGGTAATAGTACCCGCACCAATATTCACACCCGCACCGATTTGCGCATCGCCTAAATAGGCTAAGTGACCCGCCTTAGACCCCACACCTAAAACGGCTTTTTTCATCTCAACGAAGTTACCGATATGGGCATCTTGCATTAACTCAGCACCGGGGCGTAAACGGGCAAAAGGCCCCGCACTGGCTGCTACGCCGAGTTTAGCGCCTTCGATAATAGAGTAAGGTTTGATCTCGGCATTGTCGGCAATTTCACAGTCGATAAGAATTGCACCAGCGCCGATGCTAACGTTATTGCCAATCACCACTTTACCTTCGAAAATCACATTCACATCGACCATCACATCCATACCCACGGTCACTTCACCACGGATATCGATACGGCTTGGATCGCGCAAATTAGCGCCAGCAATCATCAGCTTTTCGGCTTCACGGGCCTGATAAGCGCGCTCAAGTTGCGCAAGCTGCACGCGGTTATTGGCACCTTCCACTTCGATAGCAGATTGCGGCTGAGCAGTATTAATCTCAACCCCATCGGCGTGGGCCATGGCGATAATATCCGTTAGATAGTATTCACCTTGGGCATTGTTATTCGATAAACGGCCAAGCCAGGTTTTTAATGCATTACCAGGAACCGCCATAATGCCCGTGTTAACTTCATTAATAGCAAGTTGCTCGGGATTAGCATCTTTTTGTTCGACAATACCGACAACCTTACCCTGTTCGCGGACGATACGGCCATAGCCAGTAGGATTGGTTAGATTGACGGTTAAAATCGCCACGCCATTATCGGGACGCGCAGCGAGCAAAGCTTCAAGTGTAGAGGCTTGGATTAACGGCACATCACCGTAAAGGATCAGCACAGTATCATTA
The DNA here is from genome assembly GCF_001308045.1 of Shewanella sp. Sh95. Classification (NCBI taxonomy): domain Bacteria; kingdom Pseudomonadati; phylum Pseudomonadota; class Gammaproteobacteria; order Alteromonadales; family Shewanellaceae; genus Shewanella; species Shewanella sp. Sh95. The sequence goes on along the minus strand of NZ_LGYY01000047.1, from coordinate 24,316 downwards.
TCATCGATATTAGGAATCGCCTGAGCGACCGCATGGCCAGTGCCTAACTGCTCGGCTTGCAACATCCAATTGAGTTGCTGCTCACCCAAAGCGGATTTTAATTTATCGGCACCGTAGCCATAAACGAGCTGTATAGTATCACTGCCAATATGGTGTGCAGTATCAATCACATGCTGCACCATGCTCTTGTGGGCGATAGGATGTAATACCTTGGGAAGATCCGAGCGCATGCGAGTTCCTTTTCCTGCTGCCAAGATCACTACATTTAATGCCATTGCCATATCCTTGATTAACATCCCAAAGGGATAAACTGAGCTCTATTTAATGGCGCAATTTTAACGGAAAGACGAAGCAAAGCGAAATGCAGATATTAAAACCGATGGAAAAAACCAACAAAAAAGGCGGGTATCTTTCGATAACCGCCTTTTATCACAAACAATAACCTTTATCTGGCAATGTTTTTCTTGATGGTTTCAACAACACGTAATTGAGCCATTGCTTTCGCTAACTCAACCATAGCGGCATCATAATTAAAGTCCGCACCCGCAGTTGCCATATGGGCTTCTGCACGACGCTTGGCTTCTAATGCTGCCTGCTCATCAATATCTTTGGCACGCATAACCACATCAGCTAACACAGAAACAGAAGAAGGTTGTACTTCCAGTAAACCACCAGAAAGATAAAACACTTCTTCGCTGCCGTCTTGTTTGACAATGCGCGCCATGCCAGGTTTGATATAGCTTAACAGTGGAGCGTGGCCATGCATGATGCCCAACTCACCTTCAGAACCGGTCACTTGTAGGCTAGCTACGCGACCTGAGAAGATGCTGCTCTCTGCACTTACTATATCAAGCTGTACTGTCATGGCTGCCATCCCGTTCTCCTTAAAAAACTAAGTATGACTACTTAGTTATTTCTTTTTGTTAGCTTTCTCGACAGCTTCGTCGATAGAACCAACCATGTAGAACGCTTGTTCTGGAATGTGATCGAACTCACCACTCAGAATTCCCTTGAAGCCACGGATAGTATCTTTCAGAGAAACGTACTTACCAGGAGAACCAGTAAAGACTTCTGCTACGTGGAAAGGCTGAGACAAGAAACGCTCAATCTTACGTGCACGGGAAACGGTCATCTTGTCATCATCTGACAATTCGTCCATACCGAGAATCGCAATAATGTCTTTCAGCTCTTTGTAGCGTTGCAGAACAGTTTGTACACCGTTAGCTACGTCATAGTGCTCTTGACCAACAACTAATGGATCTAATTGACGAGAAGTAGAATCCAGTGGGTCAACCGCTGGGTAAATACCCAGAGAAGCGATTTGACGTGACAATACAACAGTCGCATCTAAGTGAGCGAAGGTTGTTGCTGGTGACGGGTCAGTCAAGTCGTCCGCAGGTACGTATACCGCTTGTACAGAGGTAATAGAACCAGTCTTAGTTGAAGTAATACGCTCTTGCAGAACGCCCATTTCTTCAGCCAGAGTTGGTTGGTAACCTACTGCAGAAGGCATACGACCTAACAGTGCTGATACTTCAGTACCGGCTAGGGTGTAACGGTAGATGTTGTCAACGAACAACAGAACGTCACGACCTTCGTCACGGAATTTTTCAGCCATAGTCAGACCGGTCAGTGCTACACGCAGACGGTTTCCTGGTGGCTCGTTCATTTGACCATAAACCATGGCTACTTTGTCGAGAACGCCAGAATCCTTCATCTCGTAGTAGAAGTCGTTACCCTCACGAGTACGCTCACCTACACCAGCGAATACAGAAAGACCTGAGTGAGCTTTTGCGATGTTGTTGATCAGTTCCATCATGTTAACTGTCTTACCAACACCCGCACCACCGAACAGACCTACTTTACCACCCTTAGCGAATGGACATACAAGGTCGATAACCTTGATACCAGTCTCTAACAGTTCAGTCGTGTTTGATTGCTCTTCGTATGAAGGAGCGCTGCGGTGAATCACATAACGTTCTTCTTCGCCAATTGCGCCAGCTTCATCAATAGGGTCGCCTAATACGTTCATGATACGGCCAAGAGTGGCGGTACCAACAGGAACAGAAATAGGTGAACCTGAGTTTACTACCTCAAGACCACGACGCAGACCATCAGAAGTACCCATAGCGATGGTACGAACTACACCACCACCTAGTTGTTGCTGAACTTCCAGCACCAAACCATTACAGGAGCCTTCACCTGTGATCTTCAGAGCGTCATATACCTGAGGTACGGCATCTTGTGGAAACTCTACGTCCACAACCGCGCCAATCACTTGGACAACAGTACCTGTGCTCATGATTAATCCTCTAAAACTTGTATTCGTTACCTAACCTAAACCGCAGAGGCACCAGAAACAATTTCCGACAGTTCCTGCGTAATCGCAGCCTGACGAGCCTTGTTATAGACCAATTGCAAATCGTCAATCAGTGTACCCGCGTTGTCTGTTGCCGCCTTCATCGCCACCATACGGGCAGCCTGTTCAGAAGCAATGTTTTCAACAACACCTTGGTAAACCTGAGATTCTACATAACGAACCAATAAGGTATCCAAAAGGGCTTTTGGATCTGGCTCGTAGATATAGTCCCAACGATGAGCAACCTCATCTTCTTCCGATTTAGGCAAAGGTAGCAGCTGCTCGATCACAGGAGTCTGCGTCATAGTGTTTACAAACTTGTTGAACACTACGTACAGACGATCCAGTTTGCCTTCGTTGTAAGCATCTAGCATTACACGTACTGTCCCGATCAGGTCAGCGAGCTTTGGCGCATCGCCTAAACCTGAAGCATGGGCAGATACATGACCGCCAAAGCTTTTGAAAAACTGAACACTACGAGCACCAATTGGGCAAAATTCAAATTCTGCACCTTGCTCTTTCCAGCTTTTCACGTCTGCGACAACCTTTTTAAAGAGGTTGACGTTCAGACCACCACAAAGGCCACGGTCGGTTGCTACAACAATGTAACCAACCCGCTTAGCCTCTCTCACCTCTAAGTAGGGGTGTTTATACTCGAGAGAACCTTGCGCTACGTGACCGATCACCTTACGCATGTTTTCCGCGTATGGACGGCTTGCAGCCATGCGGTCCTGCGCTCTGCGCATTTTGCTGGCTGCCACCATTTCCATGGCGGACGTGATCTTCTGAGTGTTTTTCACACTCGCGATCTTGGTTTTAATCTCTTTAGCGCCGGCCATCTCTACTCTCCAATCTGGACCTGAGGTGCCTTAAGACACCTCTATCATTGTTACCAGGTTTGGGTTGCTACGAACTTGTCGAGGCCAGCTTTTAATTCAGCTTCGATATCGGCGTTATAATCGCCAGTCTCGTTGATAAGCTTGATTAAAGCAGCATGCTCGCTGTTCATGTACGAGAGCAGAGCGGCTTCGAAATCACCAACTTTTTTCAGCTCAATGCCCTTCAGGTAACCTTTTTCAGCTGCGAAAATAGACACAGCTTGAGCAGCTACACTCATAGGAGCATATTGTTTTTGCTTCATCAGTTCGGTAACACGCACACCATGCTCTAGCTGAGCACGAGTTGCATCGTCTAAGTCAGATGCAAACTGTGAGAACGCAGCAAGTTCACGATACTGTGCAAGAGCAGTACGAATACCACCAGACAGTTTCTTGATGATCTTAGTCTGAGCCGCACCACCAACACGAGAAACAGAAATACCTGGGTTAACCGCTGGACGTAAGCCAGAGTTAAACAGATCGGTCTCAAGGAAGATCTGACCGTCAGTAATCGAAATTACGTTGGTCGGTACGAATGCAGATACGTCACCCGCCTGAGTTTCAATAATAGGCAGCGCGGTTAACGAACCGGTTTTACCTGTTACTGCACCTTTAGTGAACTTTTCTACATAATCTTCGTTTACGCGTGAAGCACGCTCTAATAAACGAGAGTGTAGATAAAATACGTCACCAGGATAAGCTTCACGGCCTGGTGGACGCTTCAATAGTAACGAGATCTGACGGTAAGCAACTGCTTGCTTAGACAGGTCATCGTATACGATCAGAGCATCTTCACCGCGGTCGCGGAAGTATTCACCCATAGCACAACCAGAGTACGGTGCTAAGTATTGCAGCGCAGCAGCTTCAGAAGCTGTAGCAACCACAACGATAGTGTTAGCTAATGCACCGTGTTCTTCTAGCTTACGCACTACGTTAGCGATAGTAGAAGCCTTTTGGCCTACTGCTACGTATACGCACTTAATGCCAGAATCGCGCTGGTTGATGATTGCGTCGATCGCCATGGCTGTTTTACCAGTTTGACGGTCGCCAATGATCAATTCACGTTGGCCACGACCGATTGGGATCATAGCGTCAACGGCTTTATAACCAGTTTGAACGGGTTGATCTACTGACTTACGCTCGATAACACCAGGAGCAATCACTTCAATAGGAGAGAAACCATCGTTGTTGATAGCTCCTTTTCCGTCAATAGGCTCACCCAGAGTGTTAACTACGCGGCCTAACAGGCCACGACCGACTGGAACTTCCAGAATACGGCCAGTAGTTTTAACTTTTACGCCCTCTGCTAAATCAGCATAAGGGCCCATTACTACGGCACCGACAGAATCACGTTCAAGGTTCAACGCGATTGCAAAACGGCTACCAGGCAGTTCGATCATTTCACCTTGCATCACATCGGCTAGGCCGTGGATGCGGATAATGCCGTCACTAACCGCAACGATAGTACCTTCGTTACGAGATTCGCTAACGACTTCGAACTGCTCGATCCGCTGCTTAATCAGATCGCTGATTTCAGTGGAATTCAGTTGCATGCTCAAACTCCCAATTACGACTGCAGCTTTTCAGACAGACGCGATAACTTACCGCGGACAGAGCCATCAATGACTAAGTCACCTGCCTTAATGATTACACCGGCGATAAGCGCGGCGTCAGTGCTGCAATTCAGCTTAACTTTGCGTGCGAGACGTTTCCCTAAAGAAATACTGATCTGCTGCTGTTGTTCAGAGCTGAGCTCAGCTGCAGAAACCACATCGGCTTCCACTTCTTTTGCCCACTCATTACGGTATTGAGCAAAAAGCTCAGATACAGCAGGTAGTACCTTTAAGCGACCGTTTTCAGCCATTACCTTTATCAAGTTTTGACCTTGCTCATTGATTTGCTCACCACACACACTGATAAAGAGTGCGGCGAGTTTGGTGCTGGCTAAAGAGCCAGTCAGCAGTGGCTGCATGGTTTCGTTTTCACTAACCAATGCGGCAAACGTGAGCATTTCGGCCCAGGTATCCACTGCGTTGTGTTCAACAGCAACGTCAAAAGCTGCCTTTGCGTAAGGGCGAGCGATGGTGGTTAATTCAGCCATAACTCAAACTCCCTTATCAAATTTCAGCGACTAGTTTATTAACTATGTCACTGTGGGCGGCTGGATCAATAGAACGCTCAAGGATCTTCTCAGCACCCATGATGGCAAGAGTAGCAACCTGCTTACGCAGATCCTCTTTCACGCGATTACGTTCAGCTTCAATTTCTGCTTTACCCTGAGCGATGATTTTGGCACGCTCAGCGTCTGCTTCGGCTTTAGCTTCTTCCACTATTTGAGCTTTACGCTTGTTAGCTTGCTCAATAATTTCGTTAGCCGTCACCTTGGCTTCTTTTAGTTGGTCAGTCGCTTTCGCTTGAGCCAACTCTAGGTCTTTTACCGCACGATCAGCATCAGCTAGACCGTCAGCAATCCTTTTTTGGCGCGCTTCGATGGCATTCATCAAAGGGGGCCATACAAACTTCATGCAGAACCACACGAAGATGATAAAGGCGACCGTCTGACCGATTAGGGTAGCGTTGAAATTCACAACAGCCTCCTATTTAGAGTTAAGACAGAAGCGTTTTCTTACAGCATTGCACCCAGTGGGTTGGTGAACAGCATGAATAATGCGATACCAACACCGATCATTGTTACGGCGTCTAACAGACCCGCTACGATGAACATTTTAACTTGCAGCATAGGAGCCATTTCTGGTTGACGCGCAGCGCCTTCCAGGAACTTGCCACCTAATAAGCCGAAACCGATTGCAGTACCAAGAGCACCCATACCAATCAGCAGAGCAACAGCGATAGCTGTCATGCCTAAAATCGTTTCCATCTGTATCTCCAGTATCTAAAATCTAAATCTAATTAGTTGATGATTTAGTTTAAAATTTCTTCAGCAATCCTTAATGATCTTCATGGGCCATGCTTAAGTAAACAATGGTCAACATCATGAAGATAAACGCCTGCAGCGTGATAACCAAAATGTGGAAAATTAACCAACCTAGTTGCAGAGTCACACCTAGGGAAGATAATAACAAGTTGGTACCATACATCAGCGCAATAAGGATGAAGATCAACTCACCTGCGTACAAGTTACCAAATAGACGCAATGCCAATGAAATTGGTTTAGCGATTAAGGTAACAGTCTCTAATAGGAGGTTGACGGGTATCATTGCCTTATGGTTAAAGGGCTGTAGCGTCAGTTCTTTAACAAAACCAGACACGCCTTTGACCTTAATGCTGTAGTAAATAATCAGCACAAACACACCGATAGCTAAGCTGAAGGTGATGTTTACATCAGTCGTCGGAACCACTTTTAAGTATGGAATTCCCGCTAAACTTGCTAGCCAAGGCAGCCAGTCTACAGGGAGCATATCCATGAAGTTCATCATGAATACCCATACAAAAATGGTCAGAGCTAAAGGCGCGATCACGGCATTGCGGCCATGAAAACTTTCTTTCACGCTGTTATCAACGAACTCCACGATCATCTCGATAAAGCATTGCAGCTTACCGGGAACACCTGAAGTCGCTTTTTTACCAACACTACGGAAAATCCACAGGAACAGAACACCAAGACCAACCGAAAAGAACAACGAATCAATGTGCCATGTCCAGAAGCCTTCACCAACGTGTAGGTTGGTAAGGTGATGCTGGATATAGCCCTGCGGTGTTAACGCTTCACCAGTTGCAGCCATGATTCATCCCACTTAACTTTGCTTGAAGTATAAAGGAGCTGTCCAATGCACGATCAACGTCAGCACGTAACAAACAAAAAGAGGCATAAATGCGACCTTAAGATTGATAAACACTAGCGAAAACATTGCGATGGTTAACAGCAACTTTACCGCTTCCCCCCAGTAAAAAGTTTTAATCACTTTTGCAGCTGAACTTGCTCCCGTATGGGAGAAAGCGAGGGTCGCGAATACAAAATTAGGGAGCACAGCAATTGAACCACCTGCTAATGCAGAATAGCCAAACTGAACTCCCCACACGACGAAAAAGAGAATTGAAGCACCCCCAGCCACCGCCGCCTGCATCATCACCAATTTATAGGCTGACCACCGGCCACGACGCGCTAAAACCTTACTCAACTCATCCTCTCCGCATTTATACTTTTTGTTTCGATGACCGGATGACAAATATCCGTATTTATGTCGATGCACAAAAAGCTTGCGAAAGTATACCTTTTCACGCCTTCATTGCAACTTTGAGATAAGGAAAAACAGCACTTTTAACGTGATATAGCGCCAAAACAGTCAAAATCCAAAATTAACATATGTCACAAATTTACATTAAAAACTGTTAATCTACAGACATTAACGAATTTTGCTAAGAATTCCGTCTAATTCAGCCAGATTCTGATAGTTAATTACAATTTTACCCTTCCCCTTACTGCTATGAGCGATCGAAACCTTGGCACCTAATCTTTCAATTAACTGCTGCTCTAAACGACAAACATCTTGATCTTTAGTCGTAGTTTCGACGGGTTTGGGTGGATTTAAGGTTTGATTAATCAATCGTTCAGTTTCGCGAACGGTTAATTCCTTGGCTGCCACTAATCTCGCCAGATTTGTTTGTTCTTCACCCTCAATTGCGAGCAAAGCGCGCGCATGGCCCATATCAATATCGCCATACTCGAGTAAACGCTTAACAGGCTCATTTAAACCGTTTAAACGTAACAAGTTAGATACACTCGCCCGAGATTTTCCCACAACATCGGCGACCTGTTGGTGAGTCAGTTCAAATTCTTGCATTAAACGTTGTAATGCAATGGCTTCTTCCATGGCATTTAAGTCTTCACGCTGAATGTTTTCGATCAAGGCGATAGCAATAGCAGCATCATCGGGAACCGCTTTAACGATACAAGGGATTTTTTCAACACCCGCCAATTGGGAAGCGCGCCAACGGCGCTCACCGGCAATAATCTCATACTGGTTATTGCTAACAGGGCGCACTACAATCGGCTGGATAATGCCTTGATTACAGATGGAATGGGCAAGTTCTTCCAATGCCTCGGGAGACATGTCCTTACGAGGTTGGTATTTTCCCGGCTGTAATAGGTCGAGATCAAGATGGATAAGTTCCTCTTTTTTATCGACAACGACCACTTCTTCCGTGTGTTTTTTACTCGCGGCGTGGCTATTACTCAGTAAGGCATCTAAGCCTTTACCTAACCCTCTTTTCTTTAACGTCATGGTTTTCCTTTACGCTCGCTTAGCCTGAGTTTTCTGTTCGGAACGGCGGATCATCTCACCAGCCAGCGCTAAATATGCTTTAGCTCCCGCGCTCGATTTATCATAATACATAGCGGGTGCACCAAAGCTCGGCGCTTCGGCTAAACGCACGTTACGCGGGATCACAGTGCGATACACCTTATCGCCAAAGTGTTGTTTTAGCTGATCGGACACATCATTTGAAAGACGATTACGCGGATCATACATAGTGCGTAAAATCCCTTCTATCCCAAGACCAGGATTCACCACGGCTGCCAATTTGGTGATGGTATCGATCAAGGCGGTTAAACCTTCCAGTGCAAAGTACTCACACTGCATTGGCACCAGCACAGAATCCGCCGCCGACATAGCATTAACCGTCAACATGTTGAGCGAAGGAGGGCAATCGATAAAGATATAATCGTATTGATCTTTTATCGGCGCGAGCGCATTACGTAAGCGCACTTCACGGGCAAAAAACTCCATGAGTTTGATTTCTGCCGCAGTCACATCGCCATTACTGGCAATTAGATCGTATTTTCCCGTGGTGTCTTTGACCACTATTTCATCGAAGGGCTTTTCTTCTACCAGCAGTTCGTAAGCCGTGTTTTCGACTTCGTATTTATCGACACCGCTGCCCATAGTGGCATTGCCCTGTGGATCAAGATCGATCAGTAGCACTTTACGCTTAGTCGCGGCTAATGAGGCGGCTAAATTGACACAAGTTGTTGTTTTCCCTACGCCACCTTTCTGGTTGGCCACGGCAATTACTTTACCCACAATGTCACCCTGTATGTAAATTCTGGTTTATTGCCTACTTAAAAATCCATTCAAAATGAGGAGCTTTAAGCCTGTTATTCTTTGATTATTTTGAGTAAATGTCTTTGCTCATCGAGTTTTGGCACCTTGAGTTCGATGGTTTCAGTTATCGCAAAGCCAGCGGGGATTTGTTGCATCTCTTCATCACTCAGTTGTCCCTTGAGCGCATAAAATTGCCCATGCTCAGCTGGCAAGTGATGGCACCATGTCAACATATCATGGATTGACGCAAAGGCACGGCTTAGCACACCATCGAACTTTTGCTCAGGTTGATAGGCCTCAACTCGGCTTTCTATCGAACTGATATTATGAATGCCTAATTCGAAGGCTACTTGTTTTTGAAAACGAATGCGTTTACCTAAGCTATCAAGTAGCACAAAAGTTTTACCAGGATTCATAATCGCCAATGGGATGCCAGGCAGTCCAGGACCAGTTCCAACATCAATAAAGCGTTCACCTTGCAGATGTTTTGATACCACTAAGCTGTCCATGATATGACGGACAAGCATGATCTCGGGATCTCTTACTGAGGTTAAGTTATAGGCTTTATTCCATTTGTTGAGCATACCAACAAAATCAAGCAGTTGCTTTTTCTGCTCAGCGGTAGCGGGCAGATTAATTTCGGCTAAATAGGCCTCTAACTGGGCAGATAACACTGAACAACCTCAACAAAAATGCAATGATAAACTCGTCGGCTATTATGAAGCCCTGAAACGTCGAAGGGAAGCCTGAATGCTTCCCTTCTGCGACCAAACTGGCGATTAAGCTAGCTTTTACGCGCTCTTGCGTAATAAACCACGTTTTTTCAGATGTACTAGCAGAATTGAAATAGCTGCTGGGGTGATACCTGAGATACGTGACGCTTGACCAATGGTTTCAGGCTTATGGCTATTTAACTTAGCAATCACCTCATTTGAAAGCCCAGGAACCTCTTTGTAATCAAGGTTCAATGGCAAACCCGTGTTCTCATTACGTACCGCTTTATTGATCTCTTCCTGCTGACGTTGGATATAGCCAGAGTACTTAACTTGGATCTGTACTTGCTCAGCGGCGAGTGGATCGGTAAGACCAGGACCAAAGCCTTCAATCTGCATCAGTTTGTTGTAATCCATTTCTGGACGACGAAGTAATTCTTCAAAAGATGCTTCGCGAGAAATAGGCGTATTCAAGTGCGGATTTAACACTGGCACTAATGGAGAGTTTGGATGGATCCACTGGCTACGTAGACGTTGTAGCTCTAATTCGATCGATTCCAGTTTTTCACTGAAAGACGCCCAGCGCGCATCATCCACCAGACCCAGTTCACGACCTTTTGCGGTTAAACGCAGATCGGCGTTGTCTTCACGCAGCAATAGGCGGTATTCGGCACGGCTGGTAAACATGCGGTAGGGTTCTTTAGTGCCTAACGTCGATAAATCGTCAACCAATACTCCGATGTAAGCTTCATCGCGACGAGGGCACCAAGCTTCTTTGCCTTGAACTTGCAGTGCTGCGTTCATCCCAGCGAGTAAACCTTGGGCGCCAGCTTCTTCATAACCGGTTGTACCGTTGATCTGGCCAGCAAAGAATAATCCATTAATGGTTTTGGTTTCTAACGAGTTTTTAAGATCTCTAGGATCAAAATAATCGTATTCAATCGCGTATCCTGGACGTACGATCTCAGCATTTTCCATCCCTTTGATCGAACGAACCAAATTTAACTGTACATCAAAGGGAAGACTGGTAGAGATCCCGTTAGGGTAAATCTCATTGGTGTTTAAGCCTTCTGGTTCGATAAAGATCTGGTGCGATGATTTATCAGAAAAACGATGGATCTTGTCTTCGATAGAAGGGCAGTAACGTGGGCCGATCCCCTCGATAACACCGGAGTACATTGGGCTTCTATCTAAACCTCCACGAATAATATCGTGGGTTTTTTCATTGGTATGGGTGATCCAACAAGAAATTTGTTTCGGGTGATGGCTCAAATCGCCCATAAATGACATTACAGGTAATGGCGTATCACCTTTTTGTTCTGTCATTTGAGTAAAATCGATGGTATTGGCGTCGATACGTGGTGGTGTACCGGTTTTTAAACGGCCAACACGGATAGGCAACTCGCGTAAACGATGGGCGAGTGCGATAGATGGTGGATCGCCTGCACGACCGCCACTGTAGTTTTCTAACCCTATATGGATCTTACCACTGAGGAAAGTCCCTGCGGTTAATACGACTGCGGCGGCTTCGAAGGCTAGTCCCATCTGGGTAACGACACCGATAACGCGATCATTTTCTACAACAAGATCATCTACAGCTTGTTGGAAAATACGTAAGTTAGGTTGGTTTTGCAGAATATTTTGGATCTTCTGACGATATAACGCGCGATCTGCTTGTGCACGAGTTGCTCTAACCGCTGGGCCTTTACTCGAGTTTAAGGTTCTAAATTGGATCCCTGCATAGTCGGTTGCGATCGCCATTGCACCGCCTAATGCATCGATTTCTTTAACCAAATGACCTTTACCAATGCCACCGATCGCTGGGTTACATGACATTTGTCCTAAAGTATCAAGATTATGCGTTAGCAATAATGTCTTAGAACCCATTCTTGCTGCGGCTAATGCGGCTTCAGTTCCGGCATGACCACCACCAACTACAATAACATCAAACCGTTCATGAAAATGCATGACCTTACCTTTAAAAACTTAAGTGACCCAATGAGAGCCGATCATTTTAGCATTTGCTTTGATTGAGGTGAATGATCATTTTTCGAAAATAGATCCAGTGGATCTGGACTAATAGATCTTAAGATCTTTATATAGATCTTCTTATTATGTTTACTATTAGGATCGCACTTTCCTGTGGGTAAGGCTAATTTCTCTTTTATATCAGTGGTTAATGAGCTTTTGATCCTGTGATCTAACCGAGATCTACTGTCATTAAAGGTGGGGATAGATCCGCTATTTATCCACAGGGTGGATCTTTGAGCGGATCATGATGTGAATAGCACAGAGGTTGATCAGATCTAAATAATAGTTTATCCACAAAAATATACATATAAATAGTTTTTTGTGGATAAATAAGATCTAAACTGTGGGTTGTTTCAGGTATTTTGAAAATGAGGATCTTAAATTTGATCCTGCCATTGTGCCAACCACGCTAAAGCTGGGTCTTCTGGCACAGGATCCTGTTGTACATCGATCTGGATCTTATCCACAAACGCTTTTGCACCGCTATATTCAAGTCCATCAACAAGCTTCTCTGGGCCTTGGCAAAAGGTGTCATAACTCGAATCACCAATGGCACATAATGCGAACTTAATTTGGTGTAGATTTGGTGTATTGAGTAGAACTTCTTTACAAAATGGCTGTAGATTATCGGGAAGATCACCTGCGCCATGGGTTGATGAAACGATGATCCAGAGGGAATAGGGTTGCAGTAAATCCAGTGTTGGACTTAAAAAAGTGTCTACTTCATGCCCTAATTTGGTCAGCTGAGCCTGCATTTCATCTGCAATATATTCGCTGCTGCCGAGGGTGGTACCGACTAATATAGCAATTTTGGTCATTGTTACTGCTCTCTGTGGTCGTTAATTTTCTATCATTTTTGGGGCTTACATCTACTTAGCGTATTTTGTTGTATAAATTTAGCCAATATTGATTCGCAGTCTGTTAGTATCCTTGGCTGCAATCTTGGTTTTATACCGATAACCTTAAGTTTTTTATAACAATTATAATAGGATAACAGATGACTACACCTGTTGATGCGCCAAAATGGCCACGTCAAATCCCCTATATTATTGCCAGTGAAGCTTGTGAGCGTTTCAGCTTTTACGGCATGCGCAACATTCTAACACCTTTCTTAATGACAGCACTTTTGCTGTCCATTCCGGAGGATCTCCGTGGCGCTGTGGCTAAGGATGTGTTCCATTCCTTTGTAATTGGTGTGTACTTTTTCCCATTATTGGGTGGCTGGATTGCGGATAGATTTTTTGGTAAGTACAACACCATTCTTTGGTTAAGCTTACTTTATTGCGTGGGCCATGCTTTTTTGGCGATTTTTGAGCACAGTGTACAAGGTTTTTATACGGGGTTATTTTTAATTGCTTTAGGTTCTGGTGGGATAAAACCTTTAGTTTCTTCCTTTATGGGCGATCAATTTGATCAGACTAATAAGTCATTGGCTCAAAAAGCCTTTGATATGTTCTACTTTACTATCAACTTTGGTTCTTTCTTCGCATCCTTATCTATGCCATTGTTACTTAAAAACTTTGGTGCCGCTGTTGCTTTCGGGATCCCCGGCGTGCTGATGTTTATTGCGACGGTATTTTTCTGGTTAGGTCGTAAGCGTTATGTGCATATGCCACCAGAACCAAAGGATCCCCATGGTTTTTTACCTGTGATCCGCAGCGCCTTGCTTACTAAAGTGGAAGGTAAGGGAAATATCGGTTTAGTGTTGGCACTAATTGGTGGGATATCTGCTGCCTATGCGCTGGTGAATATCCCAACTCTAGGAATCGTCGCGGGCCTTTGTAGTGCTATGGTGCTACTGATGGGGTTTGTAGGGGCTGGCGCTTCATTACAACTTGAGCGTGCTCGAAGCTGTCATCCTGATATTGCGGTAGATGGTGTACGTTCAGTCCTTCGAATTTTGGTTTTATTTGCGTTGGTTACCCCATTTTGGTCGTTATTCGATCAAAAGGCTTCGACTTGGATTTTGCAGGCCAATGATATGGTTAAACCTTCGTGGTTTGAACCTGCAATGATGCAGGCTTTAAATCCACTGTTAGTGATGCTATTGATCCCATTCAATAACTTTGTGTTATACCCCGCGATTGAGCGTATGGGGATTAAGTTAACCGCATTACGTAAAATGGGGGCGGGGATTGCCATTACTGGATTGAGTTGGATTGTGGTGGGGACGATTCAATTGATGATGGATGGTGGTTCAGCACTTTCGATCTTCTGGCAAATTCTACCTTACGCTTTGCTGACTTTTGGTGAAGTTCTGGTTTCGGCGACAGGATTAGAGTTTGCCTATAGCCAAGCGCCTAAAGCGATGAAAGGGACTATCATGAGTTTTTGGACGCTTTCCGTTACCGTTGGTAACCTCTGGGTATTGCTTGCCAATGTGAGTGTTAAAAGTCCTGCTGTGACTGAGCAAATAATGCAAACGGGGATGAGCGTGACGGCATTCCAAATGTTTTTCTTTGCGGGTTTTGCTATTTTGGCGGCATTAGTGTTTGCACTGTATGCCCGTTCATACCAAATGCAAGATCACTACCGGCAGGTATGATTGAGCTGATATTTTTTGGTTAAGATGTTTAAATTTTGGTAATTCATTGGTTTAAGCCAATGATGCTGCAAAATGCCAGCCAATTTCAGCCCTAAATTGGCTGGCAAACATATGCTATTTAACCTCAGATCGGGTTAATAGATGAATAAACGCACCAGCCGCTTATGTGCAACTAAAATCAATCCCAATCGACTGATTGTGATATCAGTTACTCCATTTTTGTACTTAACAAAGTATGTAAGATTGGTAAATCAACGTGTCTTTTAGCGGTTATGGCATAAAAACTTTCAGTCACACAATCTAAGGCCGCGTAGTTTTTCAATAGTCCCGCTTGAATCTCATCTTGTACAACCACTTCAGGTACTACGGCCACCGCACCCGAATCCCGTGCTAATAGTCTGAGCATCGCCATATCATCGACTTCTGCATAAGGGGTTAGTGAGAGCCCATGTTGCTCGCAGTACAAATCAAATTGCCTACGAATATCACTGTCGGGGCCAGGTAATAGTAATTTTACTTTTATTAGATCCTCTGGAAAGCGTAATGCATTGAATTCCGCTTTATTTGGGCCGACTAAGCATACGCCTTGCTGAGCAATTAATTTACAGCGCCAAGGGGTTGAAGAGTCCGAAGCTACAGGGCGATTTGAGAGGATCAAATCTAATTTATGTACACGCAATTGTTCGAGAAGATCATCAAAGTTGGATGATTTTAAAGCAAGTTTGACGTTATTTAATTTAATGACCGGGCGTAATAAGTTTTCTTGGAAATTGCGTGAAAGGGTCGCTACTGCACCTATTCTTAGTAGCTGGAGCCTTTGGTGCTCGCCATTTTCCATAACTGAAAGCAATTCGTGACCTAAATTAAAAATTCCTTCAGCGTACTCGAGAACGAGATGCCCAACCTCTGTCAGTAATAATGCCCGGCCCTGACGGTGAAACAGTTCATGCCCTAGTTGTTCCTCTAACTGTTTGATCTGGGATGATAAAGCCGATTGTGAAATGTTTAGCCTCTGGGAGGCTCGAGTTAAATGTCCTTCTTTAGCGACAGTCCAGAAGTAATGTAGATGGTGAAAATTGAGGTTTCTCATAGAATCGTTCACTTATATAGAACGTTATGTGAATATCTATCTATTTTACATCCCATCACTGATACGGCAACAATAGCCTTCCTTATTCAGCGTCGTTATCGCGTTGTAGAGAATATTGAGTAAGGCTAGGTTTGCTTAAAGTTAAGAATTACCCCCCTCACTTCAGGAGTGAGTATTCATCATGGATCATCAATCACATTATAAAATGCCAAAGCGAATTGCCTTGTTAAGCAAACATGGCAAGGCGGCACAAATTGTGCCAATTCTGTCGCCACTTGGGATTGAAATTGTCGCAACGGATGCATTTGATACCGACATGCTGGGCACCTTTTCTGGAGAAGTTGAGCGTACGCTTTCACCACTAGAGTGCGCTAAGAAAAAAGCGCGACTTGCCTGTGAGCTAACAGGTCTAGAGGCGGGGTTAGGCAGCGAAGGTAGTTTTGGGGGAGGGCCTTTGCCAGGAATAATGGATTGGGATACGGAGCTGATCGTACTGCATGATGCAAGGCAAAATATTGATATCGTAGCGAATGTATCTGGTCCGGTAAGCTTGCAAAGTTACCAAGGGGATGATGTTAGTGCACTTAGTGCGGCGTTATCTGGTGCTGAAGAGGGTCAAGCGTGGATAGTTAAGGTTGATGGCCATACGATCAAAGGTGTAGCCAATCTAGATATGTTGCTGGCCACATTAGAAGCGATGAATCTAGGGCCTGAAAATGGTCGTTTTGCTTGCCCAATTGATGTCGCTCCAGACCTTCGCGCGATGCATTCTCCGCTGCGGCAGCAATATATTATCAAGGCCGCACTGCAACTGGTTGAGCGCCTTCAAACACATTGCCCACAATGTCATCAAGCGGATTTCTGGCTGCGCGATCGCATCGTGGGTTTGCCTTGCCGCGAGTGTGGTACGCCAACAGATCTCGCTAAAGCTTTTATCCGTCAATGTCTTCACTGCCAATATCAACAAATTGAAACCAAAGAGGAGAGTGTGGCTGATCCTTATCGTTGCCACTGGTGTAATCCATGAGAACAGAAAGACTTAATGCGCTGAATCCTGCTGATTTACAACGTGCGGGAGAGTTGCTAATTGCGGGCGAACTAGTCGCAGTACCGACTGAAACTGTCTACGGGCTCGCGGCGGATGCCAGCAACCCTGAAGCGGTTGAAAAGATTTTTTTGGCTAAACAACGTCCTAGAAATCATCCACTCATAACTCATATTGGCAGCATCGAACAGCTTTCTCGTTGGGTTAACGTTATTCCAGATTGGGTTGCACCACTTGCCGAGGCGTTTTGGCCTGGGCCGCTGACACTTATCTTTGAGCGTCATCCCTCGGTTTCGGATGTCATAACTGGTGGATTGCCCAGTATTGCGATAAGAATGCCTGATCATCCGGTGCTTTTATCACTACTGCAACAGTTCAATATTGCCGTTGCAGCTCCATCTGCAAACTTACATAAAAAACTCAGCCCGACTAGTGCTGAGCAAGTATTGAGTGGGCTTGATGGAAGGATTGCTGCTGTACTCGATGGTGGCATTTGCAGTGTGGGTACTGAGTCGACTATTTTACGGATCAGTGAAAATCAAGCTGAGATTTTGCGAAGTGGTCCATTATCCGCGAGGGATTTTCAGCCCTACTTACCGTTCCCCGTTATTACGCCTGAATGCCATCAAGAAGCTATTTCTGGCAATATGAAAGTCCATTATCAACCTAATGCCAAAGTCGTAATTTGTGCTGCTTCACTCGCAACGCAATTTTATGCAGAGCCTGAAGCTACGGGGATATTGGGATATTCTGCACAGATGGAAAATATCCATTGCCAACATAAGCTGATATTACCGAACAACCACCAAGGATATCGACAAGCACTTTATGCCTCTCTTTACGCATTAGACCTAAAGGGGATTAAAACACTTTTGGTTGAAGCGCCACCTCGTCTTGAGGAGTGGGCTGATATTTGGGATCGATTAAACCGCGCTGCTGCGGAATAGTTTCTCTGTGGTCAGTATTGCAGTTTTTTGCAAAAAAATGCCCCTCGTTAAAATGTTAACGAGGGGCATATGTTTTTTGGGTAGCAACCTTTTAATCATCAATTAAATATTTAAAAATCATAATATGGATTTTAATTTATCGGATGCGTTTTACTCTTTTACTTCCCTATAGAGAAACTAAAAATATAAAACTACTCAAAGTGTTAGAAAGCTATTGGTGCACATGTGAAGTGCAACCTTTTATTAGGTTTTGCCATGGAGGAATCAATTCTTGGGGATTTTCAGCATTTAAAAAGTGGGATATCTGGGAAAGTAGGAAATAATAAATAGACTTTTGATTAATTAGCTTGAAACCTTTTATTTTTAAATAATTTATTATTCTTTAGCCGTACAACAACATGCTAGTAGTAAGCCAGCCGTTGTTAGGACTAGCCTACTACTATTCCGTGGGGAGCGTAGTAGTCTAAACTGAGTACACGTGTATAGGTGTTTATCCTTTGGCCGTTTTGAAATTATTACGTCTTACTAGCTTGGTATTAATGCGCTCTTGTGTGCCTATGACAAAGACAAAAAAGATAGGAACAAAGAATATTGCTAGTATGGTTCCGCTAAGCATACCGCCGAAAACGCCGGTGCCAATAGCGTGTTGAGTTTCTGCACTCGCGCCGCTTGCAAGCATCAAAGGGACGACGCCAAGGGTGAAGGCTAGCGAAGTCATCAAGATTGGACGCAGACGCAGCCGTGCAGCGGTTACTGCTGCATCGACCAAACTGCGTCCCTCGGCGTGTAATTGGCGGGCAAATTCGACGATAAGGATGGCGTTTTTCGCTGATAGGCCAATTATGGTAATCATCCCCACCTTGAAAAACACGTCATTAGGCATGCCTCGTAGCATAACAGCTACCACGGCTCCGATGAGTCCCAGCGGAACTACCAGCATTACCGATAGCGGAATCGACCAGCTTTCGTACAGTGCAGCAAGAACTAAAAATACCACCAGCGCAGACAACAACATAAGCAGCGGCGCCTGTGCAGCCGATTGGCGTTCCTGTAATGATGCCCCTGTCCACGCTATCGCATAGCCTAGTGGTAACTGTGCCACTAGGCGTTCCATTTCTGCCATGGAGGCTCCGCTGGAAACACCTGGCGCAGCACCTCCCGAAATTCGTACTGCCGGAAAGCCTTGAAAGCGCATCATTTGCTGTGGCGATTCACTCCATTTGGGTGTCACTACCTCCCGCAGAGGTACCATGCCACCGCTAGTATTACGCACCCGCAGGCTTAGCACGTCATCTAGCTGCATACGTGCAGACGCTTCCGCTTGCAGAATGACTTGTTGCATACGTCCATTATTCGGAAAATCATTGACATACTGTGATCCCATGGCTGCCGAAAGCGTGCTGCTTACCGCTGCGAAAGACAGGCCCATAGCCTCGGCTTTTGGTCGATTTATATCTAGGTTAATGCTTTCACCGGGCGGTAAACCATCTGGGTAGACATTGCTAACCACCTTGCTTTGAGCCGCTAACTCGAGCAGTTGCGCCTGTGCAGCAAGTAACGCCGTTTCACCACGGTTGGCTCTATCTTGCAGGTATAGAGTGAAGCCTGATGAAGTCCCCAGCTCGTCGATGGCAGGTGGCATCAGGCTCATGACAGTGCCTTCGACGTTATTTGCCATAGCTTGTTGTGCAAGTTCTGCTTCCTCTGCCGCTGTGGCACCATTACGTTTATCCCAATCTTTGAGCATAGTGAAAGCCATGGCAGCGTTTGGGCCTGAGCCTGCAAAGCTAAAGCCCTGTACTACCATATTGGTATCCAATGTTGGGCGAGTAGCTACGTGTGCTTCATATTTTTTTACCACTTCTAGTGTACGTTCGCTTGTTGCGCCAGTGGGTAATTGAATAGAGGTCATGAAGTAGCCTTGATCTTCGTCGGGTAGGAAGGACGAAGGTAATTCCTTAACCGCTAATACGAGTACAGCGCAGATCACTGCAAATGCTGCCATCATTCGCCCGCTACGCCCTACCAAGTGTACTAACCGTGCACTGTAACGAGTCGTCAAGCGTTCGAAGGCGCGGTTAAAAGCACCAAAAAATCCGCTTTTGTGTTGGTGATCTGCACTGACAGGATGCAATAGTGTCGAACATAGGGCTGGAGTTAAAGACAGGGCGAGGAAGGCTGAAATTAAGATCGACACCGCCATAGCCAAACTAAATTGTTGATAGATAACGCCTACCGAGCCGCTACCAAAGGCCATGGGAATAAACACAGCCGTTAGCACTAAGGTTATACCTATTACCGCACCAGTAATTTCCTTCATCGCCCGTGAGGTCGCTTCTTTGGGAGATAACCCTTGGGTCGCCATCAGCCGTTCCACGCTTTCAACCACCACAATAGCGTCGTCAACAATAATGCCAATGGCCAATACCATGCCAAACATAGTCAGCGAATTTATTGAAAAACCCGCCAGCAACATTACGGCAAAGGTGCCGAGCAATGCGATGGGGGCGACGATGGCTGGAATTAGTGTGTAGCGCAGCTTCTGCAAGAACAGGAACATGACCAGAAACACTAAGCCCATAGCTTCAAACAGGGTATAGATTACTTTTTTGATAGACACTTTGACGAAAGGTGCTGTGTCGAAGGGCACTGAATAGCTTATGCCTGAGGGCATGCTGGTTGCTAGTTCGGCTAAGCGTTCTCGCACTGCTGAAGCGGTGCGAACGGCGTTGGCGCCTGGGGATAGTTGAATCGCGGCACTGGTTGCCGTTACACCATTCTCACGGTTCGAAAAACCATAGGACTGAGCGCCCAGCTCAACTCTAGCCACATCAGCCAACACCAATTTGGCGCCATCGACACTGGAACGTAGGGCAATAGCGGCGAACTCCTCGGGTGTGGTCAGTTGTCCTTGTACGGTCAATGGGACTGTTAGGCGTTGTCCGGGTAAGGCTGGCTCATCACCGAGTCGGCCTGGGGCGATTTGTGCGTTCTGCTGTTCAATCGCCAGACTAAGGTCGTTCATTGTCAGGCCATAGGCGGTGAGTTTATTGGGGTCAACCCAGACACGCATGGCTTGCTCTGCACCAAATAATTGCACTCGTCCCACACCGTCGATTCGGCGTAGTTCCTCGACAACATTTCGCGCCAAATAGTCGTTTAGCGCGACTTCGTCGAATTGACCATTAGGTGACGTCATGCCAATCATCATCAGAAAGCTCGATGCTGCCGACTCAACCTGCAGACCGCTCTGCCGTACGACTTGAGGTAAGCGTGGTTCGACTGCCTTAATGCGATTTTGCACATCAACTTGGGCAAGTTCCGCATCTGTGCCCGGTTTGAAGGTGGCGGTAATTTGTGCACTTCCTGAGCTGTCAACTGATGATTCAAAGTACAGTAGGTTTTTTACCCCCGATAGTTCACGCTCGACAAGGCTTATCACAGAGTCATTAAGTGTTTGTGGCGTGGCTCCTGGATAAGCGGCATAAATGCTTACCGACACGGGGGCAACCGAAGGGTAGCGAGAGATAGGTAATTGCGGAATCGAGATGACACCAATCAGTACGATAAAGAGGGCTATCACCCATGCAAATACTGGGCGGTTAATAAAAAACTGTGGCATGGTATGTCTCCAAATCAGCGCACATCGGCACTTAATTGCTGCTCTGCTGTGGGTTGCCAAAGCCGAGCATGAACCTGCGCATCAGGACTTAGGCGTTCGATGCCTTCAACGACTATCTGCTGGCCAGCAGATAGTCCTGATATCACACGGTAGCGGCCTGCCACTAGCTCATCGACTTTAATTGCTACTGGATGTACCTTGCCCTCCGCATTGAGTACCCATACTTGGGGTTGACCCGCCTTACGGGTGACCGTCTGTTGTGGCACTCTCAGAGTGGAAGAATAGTAAGTCTTTGGAACCCGAGCTTTTACAAAAAGACCGGGCAATAGGCGATGTTGTGGATTATCAACGAGTACACGCAGCAGTACATCGCCGGTACCTGTATCCACCTCGGAGCCCGAAAATAAGATATGACCTTTCATGCCAAGAGACTCACCGCTGCTGCTCAGGATCTCTACGCTTAACTTTGGGTTAGCTTCGTTTGCTTGCTGACGCATGCTGTCTAACATAGATGCTGGCAGTCGAACATCGACATACACTTGGTCAATTTGTTGGATCCTCGCCATTGGTGTGGTATCAGTCGGTGATACTAAGGCTCCTTCACTCACTAAGGCTTGATCAATTTGCCCTGAGATAGGGGCTTTGACGCTGGCAAATTCTAAATCTAACTGGCGCCGCGTAAGTGTCGCTTGGGATTGGGCGACATCTGCTGCGGCTTGATCGCGCAGGGAAATTGCATCATCAAACATTTGTTGGCTAACCGCTTCGGTTTTTAACAGGGAGGCCAAGCGTGCCGTTTCCTGGCGAGAACGAACCAATACGGCTTCGGCTCGTTGCAAGGCGGCTGCCGCAATAGCAACATCGGCTTTAAATTGTGCAGGATCAATCTGGAATAGCACTGTGCCAGATGTTACCTCGCTGCCTTGCTCGAACAGACGATGTTGAACTATGCCGCTAACTTGCGCGCGGATCTCTGCACTGCGAACAGCAACAACGCGACCAGGTAGATCTTCTGTGACCAATAGTGCTTCGTTATCCAGTGTGATTACAGAAACCTGGATTAGAGAGGGGGTATTTTCCTCCTGCTCCGCGGAGTCGCAACCCATCGATCCCATTACGGCAATTCCTACCAAGAGTACCAAGTTTAAATGCCGTTTTTTGCTGAACATAACCAACTCTCCTCTATTTGCTACGTTCTCACTGATGACATTGACCAATGCTTGAGAACTCACTGAATTATGACGAGTCGCTATTGCGAATTATTCGAGGCTTTGTGGAGAATGTGTGGAGGGAGTGATAAAGTTCTTCAATTTCAGCCTTAGAGCTATTTATGTCCAATCTCAATGCCACAAAAAGTCAGATGACTTCGGCACTTGTACTGATTGCCGAAGATGAAGCCGAGATTGCCGAGATTCTGATTGCCTATTTACAGCGAAGTGGGCTGCGAACTCAACACGCTACGGATGGTATTCAAGCATTAGCCATGCACGGTACATTTAAGCCCGATCTGTTGTTGCTTGATGTACAGATGCCTAATCTCGATGGCTGGAAGGTATTGAATGAAATTCGTTCCCGTGGCGATACACCAGTGATCATGCTCACCGCGCTTGACCAAGATATCGATAAGTTAATGGGGTTACGCCTCGGTGCCGATGACTATGTGGTTAAACCTTTCAATCCTGCTGAGGTGGTCGCTAGGGTTCAAGCTGTTTTGCGACGCGTCCGAATTAACCCGTCTACCAATAGCCAAATATTGCGCGTCGGCCAGTTTCAAATCGACTTAGACAGTCACGAGGCCAGCGTGAACTTGAAAGGTCAGCAGCAAATACTCGATCTGACACTCACTGAATTTAAACTGTTAGCCTGTCTGATGCGGGCGCCAAAACGTGTTTTTAGCCGTGAGGAGCTACTTATTAATTGCTTGCCCGAAGGTGATACTCAGGAACGCACTGTAGATAGTCATATCAGTAAGCTGCGTAAAAAACTTGAAGCCCTTAATATTCAAGGAGTACCGCTCAGCGTCTGGGGGGTTGGCTATCGCTTTGGTGGTGAAGTATGAAGCAATCACCAGGCTTACGCAGACAAATTATTCAATCCTTAGCAGTGATGACGCTAGGGATTATTTTCCTATCGGTATTTGGTTCCTATGTTTTCTATGCTATTGCGGTGACCTACTTGCCTGGCAGCATCTCTGAAACTTGGATGCCTTCTCGGATGGAGATGATCTGGATTGTTTGCACTATCGCCGCCGCATTGGGGATGTCGCTTTTTGTTGCTGTTCGTCTGTCTCGGCGAATCCTCAATCCGTTGAATTCTGTGGCATATAGCCTACGCGAAGTCGCTCTAGGTAAACTCAACGCACGCGCAAAAATGGATCAAGATACTATGGGAGAAACCGCGCAACTGGTCAGTGACTTTAATGCGATGGCTGAGCGATTAGAGTGTATGACCCGCGAGCGGGAGTTTTGGAATGCGGCTATTGCCCATGAGCTTCGCACTCCGGTCACCATTTTGCGTGGTCGATTACAGGGCTTAGCGGAAGGTGTTTTTAGTCCTAATAGTGAGTTGTTCGAGGGATTGTTACGGCAGGTCGAAGGCTTAAATCACCTGATAGAAGATTTACGAGTGCTGAGCCTTAACGACAGTGGCCACTTAGAGTTACATCGTGTAGAGGTTTGTTTAGCGGATGAACTTAGTACTGTGATTGAGACCTTTGCAGCGGCTTTAGATGCCAGAGGACTCAAACTTAAGTTGGAACTCGATTCTAGCCTTCAAGTTTACTGTGATGCCATCCGTATCCGTCAGGTGCTAATCGCACTACTAGAAAATGCTCGCCAGCATGCAGATCCCGGCGAGTTAACCGTGCGGCTCTATCATTCGGATGATAATTGCTATCTAACCGACTTTCCGCACCTGATTTAGGAATAAATTTGCCGATACCGTTCGCCTAACACGTCGAGAATGATCTGCTGGTCCACTGTGAGTCCTGTGACTTGAGGTGGCGCCTCTCCCAACTGGGACTCG
>NZ_LGYY01000265.1:0-254 GCF_001308045.1 Shewanella sp. Sh95 | reverse complement strand
TCCCAAGCGAACGCTTTTCGCAAGTTACTACGTCCTTCATCGCCTCTGACTGCCAAGGCATCCACCGTATACGCTTAGTCGCTTAACCATACAACCCAAATAGGTTTCACTTGCGTGAGCCACTTGAGCTGTTGCGACCAGCTGGTTTTACTTGTCTCATCTTCGACCAAGAAGATGGACTCGCCTTAGACTTGAATATTCAAGACACTTAACAAGTGTTTTAAGAACTCAATTTTTTTCGTATTAACACAACG
>NZ_LGYY01000282.1:0-254 GCF_001308045.1 Shewanella sp. Sh95 | reverse complement strand
GCAAACGAGCGAAAGCCGTCAAGATTGCTTTTAAAACCAAGACGCGTGGCACCATTGAGCACTTGGCTATCGATTCGACAGGCTTGAAGGTTTATGGCGAAGGTGAGTGGAAAGTGAAGAAACATGGGGCTTTGTTTCCTAAATCAGTTGAACTAAAACCATAGCTGGTGATCTGATCGGCATAGCCTATCAACTCACCCATCAATCGTGTCAAAACCTCGCTATAAAACAATCAACTGGAAGCAATACAATCA
>NZ_LGYY01000039.1:0-255 GCF_001308045.1 Shewanella sp. Sh95 | reverse complement strand
ACGCCTCCATGGTGGAAGGGGGTGGGCCGACAGCGACGATCAATACGGTCGGGGCATTCGGGGCGGTTTCATCCGCCACGGTTGCAGTGTCAGAGCCTGGGCCTGAGGTGTTGTTGGCTGCATCGGTCTGGGTCGCGGTGACCGTGATGCTGCCACCTTCACCCGGGGCGGTTTCCGTCCAGCTGATAACGCCGGTGGTGGCGTTGTAGCTGTAGCCTGTCGCCGGAGTGCCGTCAGCAAACTGCAGCGCCCCAT
>NZ_LGYY01000030.1:0-255 GCF_001308045.1 Shewanella sp. Sh95 | reverse complement strand
TCGGCATAACTTCAGCATCAGTGACGCCGGATAAACTCAGTTCTGCTGCAATAATTTCATGGCTATGGGTATCGACGGCGATATGCAGCTTACGCCACACGCGGCGCTTGCCATCTGTGCCATGTTTGGGCTTTGTTTCCTAAATCGATTCAGCGAGCAAAGCTCCTCATAATCGTTTGAATATTAAACTACACGGTAAGTTTCAGGCATGCCTAGCCCAGTGAGTTTGTTCAACGCCTTTATCATCGCGTAAGT
>NZ_LGYY01000015.1:0-255 GCF_001308045.1 Shewanella sp. Sh95 | reverse complement strand
CTAGCTCGCCAACGCTTTTCGCAAGTTACTACGTCCTTCATCGCCTCTGACTGCCAAGGCATCCACCGTATACGCTTAGTCGCTTAACCATACAACCCAAATAGGTTTCACTTGCGTGAGCCACTTGCGCTGTTGCGACCAGCTGGTTTTACTTGTCTCATCTTCGACCAAGAAGATGGACTCGCCTTAGACTTGAATATTCAAGACACTTAACAAGTGTTTTAAGAACTCAATTTTTTTCGTATTAACACAACG
>NZ_LGYY01000032.1:0-255 GCF_001308045.1 Shewanella sp. Sh95 | reverse complement strand
AGGGGGCGCTGCAGTTTGGTGACGGCACTCGGGCGACAGGCTACAGCTACAACGCCACCACCGGCGTTATCAGCTGGACGGAAACCGCCCCGGGTGAAGGTGGCAGCATCACGGTCACCGCGACCCAAACCGATGCAGCCAACAACACCTCAGGCCCAGGCTCTGACACTGCAACCGTGGCGGATGAAACCGCCCCGAATGCCCCGACCGTATTGATCGTCGATGACGGTAACCCAGGTGATGGCCTGCTGACGC
>NZ_LGYY01000048.1:0-262 GCF_001308045.1 Shewanella sp. Sh95 | reverse complement strand
ATCCTCGCGGATAAGCCCTTGCCATTCACTAGTAGTTAGCGTTTAATAACAGCATGTTATTGAACGGTGACCTTCCTACAGAGGACTTTCACCTCATTAGTTCATGCCCATGCTGGGCGTACACAAGCGCATCTTGTCGGACTGGTTTTCCGCTGCGCTTCAAACCAGCCGCAAATGCGGGCGTTAAATCCTTAAAAAATTTTAATCCGAAACTGAAGAGTTAGAGCAACGGCTCTATCACGCTTCTGTCCCAAAGCGTGCT
>NZ_LGYY01000281.1:0-265 GCF_001308045.1 Shewanella sp. Sh95 | reverse complement strand
TGTGTAAGCGTTGTGAGGCGTTGAGCTAACTGATACTAATGACTCGAGAGGCTTAACCATACAACCCAGATGGGTTTTGCTAAGTAGCACTTAGACGAATAGAAACACTTAAGAAGTGATACTCAAACCAGCTTTCCAAATTCATTTACTGCCCACATAAGATGGGGAGTAGATACCAAATTTGCTTGGTGACAATAGCATTGTGGTCCCACCTGATCCCATCCCGAACTCAGAAGTGAAACGCAATCGCGCCGATGGTAGTGTG
>NZ_LGYY01000198.1:0-266 GCF_001308045.1 Shewanella sp. Sh95 | reverse complement strand
GTGTGTAAGCGTTGTGAGGCGTTGAGCTAACTGATACTAATGACTCGAGAGGCTTAACCATACAACCCAGATGGGTTTTGCTAAGTAGCACTTAGACGAATAGAAACACTTAAGAAGTGATACTCAAACCAGCTTTCCAAATTCATTTACTGCCCACATAAGATGGGGAGTAGATACCAAATTTGCTTGGTGACAATAGCATTGTGGTCCCACCTGATCCCATCCCGAACTCAGAAGTGAAACGCAATCGCGCCGATGGTAGTGTG
>NZ_LGYY01000243.1:0-265 GCF_001308045.1 Shewanella sp. Sh95 | reverse complement strand
GGGTCTCCCCATGTTGCTGACGGCACTCCGGCGACAGGCTACAGCTACAACGCCACCACCGGCGTTATCAGCTGGACGGAAACCGCCCCGGGTGAAGGTGGCAGCATCACGGTCACCGCGACCCAGACCGATGCAGCCAACAACACGTCAGGCCCAGGCTCTGACACTGCAACCGTGGCGGATGAAACCGCCCCGAATGCCCCGACCGTATTGATCGTCGATGACGGGAAACCCGGTGATGGCCTGCCGGCGCAAGCCGAAATCA
>NZ_LGYY01000210.1:0-55876 GCF_001308045.1 Shewanella sp. Sh95 | reverse complement strand
TTGCTTGGTGACAATAGCATTGTGGTCCCACCTGATCCCATCCCGAACTCAGAAGTGAAACGCAATCGCGCCGATGGTAGTGTGGGGTCTCCCCATGTGAGAGTAGGTCATCGCCAAGCGCCTAATTAAACAATGAAGCCAGCTGAATAAGCTGGCTTTTTTGTTTTTGAAATTTCAAATAGCCTGCTTTTTGTAACATAGCTATCCCATATTCAAAACATCTAAATGTTATTAGATGATTACAATCAATCACTGTCTTAATTTTTTAGGTAGTGCTCTCCAAAATACTCGTATTTATGTTAAGTCTTTTTGCTTAGTCGTAGGTTTACCGTTAGCATACAGGGCGTCTATTTCTTTATTTAAGATCATAAGCTACCAATGCTTCGCAAACTCTCACTCGCCGTATTAATTCCTGTGTGTATGCTGACACTTTATTTAGTGTTAGTGACGGCTGAGTATTTTTATGAGAGTGAACTGGTGCGTAAGGAGTTAGCTGATCGTCAAGTGAGTCAGATAAAACAGCAGCTTTTGCGTATGCAGGCTGTCGTTCAGTCAGCACAGGCACTGCAAGATATTGAGCGGATTGAGCAGGAAGTGTCTCTAGCAACCTTAGATATGAATGTGATGGTTTATATCTTGCTTGATGCGAACAGTCGGATCCGTTTTGCTAATCATACTGTTTGGCGCGATAGCAATGCGATAGAAGTGATTGATGGATATGATGTGCTTAGACATCATGTCGTAGTGCAATCAGGTCAGGCAAGTATTTCGGTCAATCCAGAAAGGTTATCAATTCAAGCTTATTATCCAGTTGACGCCCAGTATCCTGGGGCCACAGAGCTGCTTTATCTTGAATCTGATCTAGCCCCTTTGGTCGCGAGAGCATCAAGCGAGTTACAACAGCGATTTATGCGTGTGTGGGGGCTTGGGGCGTTGCTGCTTATTGGCTTTACATGCGTGTTATATTATCTGCTAATACGTCCACTGAAGCTGTTATGCAAATCGGCACAACATGTCGGCACATCGGCATTTTCTACTCAAGTACCTTGGAGTGCGTCCGAGATTTTATCCCTGCAAACAAACCTACAATTGGTTCATGATCGGTTAGCGCGAGCGGTTAAACAGCTTAATGATAGTGAACAGCGTTGGTTATTTGCCGTTGAAGGGTCGCGCAATGGTATTTGGGATTGGGATCTTCGTACTGGCGAAGTGTTTCTCTCCGACCGCTGGAAAGAAATGATAGGTTATCAACCCGATGAACTGGAAGGGGTATTCCAGACATGGGAAACACGTTTGCATCCCGAGGATAGACGGGCTGTATTGCATTGCTTACAGGAATATGTGAGCGGAAAAACAAAAGAGTTTGAGAGTGTTCATCGCTTACAGCACCGCGAAGGGCATTATGTCTGGGTATTTGACCGTGGCATGTTAGTCGACTGGGACCATCTTGGTAGACCGACTCGGATGATAGGCATTCATGTCGATGTATCAGAGAGTGAGAGAAACCATGCTGCGATTGCGGAGTTAGTGAAGCAATCGGCAGGTGGTCATCGGATGCTTCCTGAAGTATTTATGGCGCAATTGTCACATTACCTGACTCAACGTAATAGTTCTGGCCAGTGGGGAGCATTATTATTCGTTAATGTCGATACCTTAGGCGTTAGCGAGGCATTATCATCCCACGAACTTGAGCGTTTACTGTCGCAGTTAAGTGCAAGGCTCTCGAGTTATTTTACAGAGAACATTGTCGTTGCTCATATTGAACTTGGTCATTTTGCTCTTTTAATTAAGGAGTTGGCCGTTGATGCTGAGATTGCAGGGCGTCGTGCATTAGCTTTGGCAACCGAGTTAAGACAAATTACGATTCGCCCTTTCCATTATGGAGAGTCTCATTTTAGTTTGAGTGCCAACGTGGGTATTTGTTTATTAGATCCCGTCGATACTCTCACTCCAGAACTCGTGGTTCAGCGTGCGCAACTCGCAATGAAGTGTGCTCTGTCACTGGAGCATGAGGGATGCGCGTTTTATCATCCAGACTTAGCGTCTGCTGTTGATCCTGAATCGTCATTAATCAGTGCATTACAACATGCGATTACTGACAATCAACTCTCTTTGATGTTCCAGCCTGTTGTTGATAGGCAAGGCAAAATTGTTTCTGCAGAGGTTTTATCTCGCTGGTATTTAACCAATGGTGAAATTGTGCCTGTAGCGCAGTTTATTCGCTTAGCTGAGCATAATGGATTAATCGCCGCGCTTGATTTAAATGTTGCCGATCGAGTTTGTCTGTTAGTCAAACAGTTTAAGCAACAGGGCATCATTCTGCCGCGTATGACTTTGAATATAAGTACCTTATCTTTTTGCCAAGCTGATTTTGTAGATCAATTTATTACTTTAGTTCGTTCCTATGAGCTTGATGATAAGCAACTGGGGGTTGAACTTGCTGAGGGTATATTGCTTACCGCTAACGCTTTTGTTGAGCCACGTATCCGACAGTTAACAGAGGCTGGTATTGCGATTACATTAGATAACTTTGGTGCTGGTCAGTGCGCCTTAAGTTGCCTACACCACTACCCGCTTACAGAAGTTAAGTTAGATTTGCATTGTGCTGCAAGCTTGCTGGTTGATGCCAGTTGGAGCCAAGCGCTTATTCAATCGATACAATCTTTTAAACTGCCGATAGTGGCGAAAGGTGTCGAATCTGTACAGCAACAGCAGCTATTTACAGCCTTAGGATGTACGCACTTTCAAGGCTACAATATCGCTCGAGCCTTGAGTTTTAATGATTTTATACAGCTTGCTTGTCCACGTCCCTTGTTGCGTAGCGTTTAAAAAAGTCGAGTACGTAATTGAGTGCTTGATTGCGATAGCTATCTTTCTCCATAAAAATTTCATGGGCAGCACCTGCAATCACTTTTAGTTGGCAATTAGAACTCACCGCAAGATTTTGTGCGGCATTGTCGACAATTTTATCCTCACCAGCTTGTAGGATCAGAATGGGTGTGCGGATATGTGCCGTGGCCAAGACACAGGCATCGGCCGCATCTAAAGATTCAGTCAACCAGCGGTTAGTGGGTGAGCCTAACTGCAACTTTGGCGCCGCATCGTACAACTCTCGGTAGGCTTGATAACGACTCTGGCAATGGGTGAGATCATTTCCCTTAAAGGGAGCGGCCTTATAGTTTTGCCCGCTGAGAACATAGTTAGGCTCTCCACCGTTGAGGCTAGTATCAAGCTTACTGGCTAACCAACGGACAAATCCTTTGGGCATGGGTAACTTAATACCATACATGGGGGCTGAGAATGCCGCCGCGGTAAACACATCCGGATGTTGTTTGAGATACAAGGTACCGATGGCGCCGCCCATGGAATGTCCGAGCAAGAACAGTGGCGAAGTGGCATGTTTGAGTACAACGGTTTGCATAAATAGGGCAAAGTCGTCGATATAGTCATTAAACCGCCGCACGTGGCCTTGATGGGGGTTGGCCGTCATGCGGCTCGATAACCCTTGGCCGCGGTGATCGATGGCAAACACCGAATAGCCTTGCTGATACAGGTCAAATACCAATTCTTGATACTTTAAGTAGGATTCAACCCGGCCGCTGCTGATGACTATGCTGGCATGGGCCTTGGGATGCTTGACCATCATATAGGCCAAGGTTAATCCATCGGGGGGGTTGAGTGTGTCTTGGACAACGGTTTGCCAAAAGGCTTGCTGTTCAGAAGTATTTAAATCGTGTTCCGTTGAAAAAGCTACCTTGGAAAACTCTTCCCTTGGAAAGTTTAGGGGCGTTTGGCTCATACTCTGTCGCACATCTCGGGCAAAAAGGTTTGCTAGAGTGTATCAGAGAACTGGGGCGGGCAGGAAAGGGAGCAGGAAAATACCCGCTCCCTTGGATGAGCTTAAATCGCGGCTTTTTGCGTTTCGATAAAGTCGTTTATCTGCTGCTCCAGCACCGACATAGGCACAGAACCATTCTCTAATACGGCGTCGTGGAAGGCACGAATATCAAATTTATCGCCTAAGGCTTGCTCGGCTTTCGCGCGCAGGCGTTTAATGGTGAGCTCACCAATTTTGTAGGAGAGCGCTTGCCCTGGCCAAGTAATGTAACGATCAATCTCAGTAGTCACATTATGGAGCGACAACGCCGTGTTGCTCGCCATAAACTCGATGGCTTGCTCTCGACTCCAGCCTTGGGCGTGCATCCCCGTATCGACAACGAGGCGAGCTGCGCGCCACATCTCGTAAGTGAGGCGTCCAAAGTTACTGTAAGGGTCTTGATAGAATCCCGCTTCTAAGCCTAAGTACTCGCTATACAATCCCCAACCTTCACCAAAGGCCGAAATGTAGCTATAGCGACGAAAATCAGGCAACGAGCTCAGTTCGGAGTTAAGTGAAATCTGCAGATGATGTCCGGGCACAGCTTCGTGTAGCGTTAGCGCTTCGAGTTCATAGAGCGGGCGCTTATCTAAGGCGTAGGTATTAACCCAGTAGTAACCCGGCTCGTCATCACGATTAGAGCCTGAATAACGGCCTGAAGTGTATTTAGGGGCAATTTCGGCCGGCACTGGCGCGATACCGTAGGGTTTTCGCGGCAATTTACCAAAATATTTGGGCAACATGGCATCGGCTTTTTTGGCAATAAAGGCCGCCTCTTTCAGGAGCTGATCCGCACTGGTGGTATAAAACTGGGGATCGGTTCTTAAGAAATGTAAAAAGTCGGCAAAGCTGCCTTTAAAGCCAACAGACTTAATGACTTGCTCCATTTCCTGGCGGATACGCTTTACTTCTTTTAAACCGAGCTCGTGCACTTCGACCGAGGTCATATTTAAGGTCGTGTAGTAGCGAACGCGGTTCTCGTAGAAGGCATCACCATCGGGTAAGCTGTTGGCGGCAATATTTTCCCGAGTGTTGGGCATATACTCCTGAGTCATAAAATCATAAAAAGCCTGATAGGTCGGGATTACATTTTGTTCGACTAAGATTTTGCCTTCTTGGGTGAGCTGTGCTTTTTGCGCCTCGGTAAAGTGGCTTGGATATTGAGTAAATGGCTTGAAATAACTGCTTTTCTCTACCGGTAAGATGTAAGCACTAATGCTGTTTTCAAATCCCTTGAGCGTCGCCTTAGGCGGTGTAATACCTTCCTTTAAGCCTTGTTTTAACCAATGGGTTTGCTGGGCAAAATAGGTCGGTAGCGCCTTAAGCTTACCTAGGTAGTTTTGGTAATCCTCTAGGGTGTTGAATCGCCCTTGTGCAATGGAAGATATATAGGCGTGGAAGCCGCTCTCTGCGGTGATTGGCAGGTAGTAATCCTTGTATTTATAGAGATCAACCTCATTTTGGATCTGATCCTCGAGGATTTGGGCGTTGATTTTATCTTCTTTACTCAGCTTGCTGCGATTCAGTGCTTTCAATTGGGCCAGAATGGCAATTTGTCCTTGATTGAGCTTGGCTAAGGCTTCTGGTGACAGATCTTGTAGTTTACCCGCAGCACTTTTGTCCCCCATTCCATAGGCCATTTCTGGGCTGGCACTGAGTTGGAGTTGCCAACTTTGATCCACAATCGCTTGCAGTGCTGGTGCCATAGTTTTGGCTGGCGCCTGCGCTGTAGTGATGGTTGTCGGTGTATGTTCGATAGGAGTTTGAGCTGTGCTACAGGCAGTTAGGGCGCAAATCAGTAAGCTTGGGGTAAAGAGTTTATGCATGATTTATCTCGGATATTTTCGTTGTTATTGAAGTCATTATGCCTGAGGTTTACCCCAGATTCTTGTACGCATATTAAGCAGAATTGTGACTGAATGTGAATTTAAATCCTGCCCTTAGCTAAGTGCCACCAAAGAATGCGTGTTAAACTTAGTGTCCGCCCTAGACCAAATAACAAAAGCATTGGCTGGGTAGTTCACATAGGGGTTAATTATGATCAATACATCCATTCCATTGGTGGATTTGCATCGTCACTTAGATGGTAACGTGCGAGTGAACACCATTTGGGAACTCGGACACCAACATGGCATTGCTTTGCCTGCCGATTCTTTAGAGACTCTCGCGCCATTTGTACAAATTCAGGGGAAAGAAACCAGCTTAGTCGCCTTCTTAAAGAAGCTTGACTGGATGGTGGCCGTTCTCGCTGATTTAGATGCGGTAAAACGTGTCGCCTATGAAAACGTGGCCGATGCTGCGTTATCTGGCCTTGATTATGCGGAGCTGCGTTTTAGCCCATATTACATGGCGATGAACCATAAGCTACCGATTGAAGGTGTGGTTGAAGCGGTTATCGATGGGGTGAAAGCAGGCCTGAAAGATTACCAAGTTAAAATCAATCTTATCGGAATTATGTCGCGCTCTTTCGGCCAAGCCGCTTGTACTCAGGAGCTTGAAGGCTTACTCGCCCATAAACAACACTTAGTCGCGATGGATTTAGCCGGCGATGAGTTAGGTTTTCCTGGCGAGTTGTTTAACGAGCACTTTAAGCGAGTGCGAGACGCAGGCTTAGCCATTACCGCCCATGCGGGCGAAGCGGCGGGTTCACAAAGTATGTGGCAGGCGATTCAGGAGTTGGGTGCGACACGTATTGGCCATGGGGTGAATGCGATTCACGATCCTAAGCTGATGGAATACCTCGCTAAACATCGTATCGGTATCGAATCTTGCCCAACCAGCAATCTGCATACTTCGACTGTGTCTTCCTATGCTGAACATCCCTTCAGAACCTTTATGGATGCCGGTGTGTTGATAAGCCTGAACACCGATGATCCGGGTGTGAGTGCGATTGATATCAAGCATGAGTATCGCATTGCTAAGTCTGAACTGGGACTTAGCGATATTGAGCTGACTCAGGTGCAACGTAATGGGGTGGAAATGGCGTTTTTATCCGAGAGTGAGCGTAAGGCGCTGTATGCGGCTAAAGCTTAAGTAAGTAGCTCTATTTCCCAATAAAAAATCCGACATTCGAGTCGGATTTTTTTATTGGAAATGTGTCAGTGTTAGATCACACGGGAGAACTGTTGTTGACGCGCTTTTTGACGGTAGTAAAGGTCGAAGCACATACAGATATTGCGGATCAACAGGCGGCCTGTGGGGCTGATGGTGATCTTTCTGTCGGCGATTTCAACTAATTTATCGTCGATAAAGGTTTGCAGTAGTTTTAAGTCTTCGGCGAAGTATTCCTCAAACTTAATACCCAGTTTTTCGTCCATTTTCGCCATATCTAAATCGAAGTGGCAGATCAATTGTTTGATCACTACGCGGCGGATTTCGTCATCACGGTTCAGGCTACAACCTTTCCACAGCGCATGTCCGTCTTTGTCGATGGCTTCGTAGTAAGGACGAATGTCCTTCTGGTTTTGCGCATAACAATCGCCGATTTGGCTGATTGAAGACACGCCAAGGCCAAGCAGGTCGCATTCTTCTTGGGTGGTATAACCCTGGAAGTTGCGATGCAGTTTGCCTTCGCGTTGTAACTTAGCCAACTCATCGTCGGGCTTAGCGAAGTGGTCCATGCCAATGTACTGATAACCTGCGCCAGTTAAGGTCTCGATTGTTTGATGCAACATCTCGAGTTTCTGTTTCGGCGATGGTAAATGTTCATCTTTGATTTTACGCTGCGCGGCAAAACGCGCGGGTAAATGGGCATAGTTGAACACGGATAGACGATCGGGTGACAGGTCTAACACGCGCTGCATGGTAGCGGCGAATGTTTCGGGAGTCTGGTGTGGCAGACCGTAAATTAAGTCGATATTGGTTGAGACGAATCCCATGGCCTTGGCTTTGGCCATTAAATCGAAAATAAATTGCTCGTCCTGCTCGCGGTTAACTGCGACTTGTACTTCTTTATTGAAGTCCTGCACCCCGATAGAAATGCGGTTAAAGCCCGCTTCTTTTAAGGTATCGAGCATTGAAAGCTCAATTTCACGCGGGTCAACTTCGATAGAGAACTCACCTTCTGCGGCAAAGTTAAAGTTAGCCTTGATTAAGTCGGTTAACTTCAGAATTTGCTCAGGATTTAAGAAGGTTGGCGTGCCGCCGCCCCAGTGCATTTGGGTGACTGTGTAGTGCTTAAACAGCGGAGCGCGCTTGATAATTTCGTGGCTCAAATACTCAATGTATTGATCAGCCTTGTGGGCGTGGCGAGTGATGACTTTATTACAGCCACAGTAGTAGCAAAGTTTGGCGCAGAAGGGGATGTGAATATACAGCGACAGTTTGTCACTCTTACTGTTTTCAATCGCCGTTAACAGGTTTTGTTCAGTGAATGAATCATCGAACTCTAGCGCCGTTGGATAAGAAGTATAACGGGGACCGCTGTAGTTATATTTTTCGATCATCGACTGATCCCAGCTTATCTGAGTGGGCTGCTTCAAGGCGTGTCCTCCGAGGGTAAATTAGCAACAAACGAAGTATGCAAGGTTCTTAGGTAAATAACCTTGATCTAGGTTGTAAAAATGATGTCTGCCATTTTAGAAGTTACGCAATATCTATGAAAAAAGAGCGTGTGTCTGTCGTTTTTTGGAGGTTTTGTGCACAGGCTCACGGGAAGTCGCACTCTATGTGATGAACGGATTTAAATTGATCGCCTCGAAACCGATCCAAATTTGGCTTCGAGGCGGAGTAAGCGTTTTTAGTGCGGTGCTTTTAGCTGATAAGTCGACAACTTTTTAGCATCTTCGTTAATACCTTCGGCAAGCTCAGCTTCAGATTTCATTCGTGTAAAATCGAGTTTCATTCGATCTTGCTTTGGTAGAGCTTGGCGGGCTTCCATAATCGGATGATTTTTAATTAACTCAAAATGTTGGAAGAGTGCAGGAAACTCTGGTGCGACTCGCTCGCTGAGGGATAAAATCTCAAACAAACGCCCAATCCTGACCACGCCTTCGGAGATTTCACAGCGGTCTTCAATCATGGCTGTCGCAATATAGCGGATATCTTCGAGTACTTGTGCTCGTTTGGCATTAGCTGCCACTTCGCGCTCGGCAAAAAGCGCTTGTTGACGGTGTTTTTGTTGCTTGAGTTTGAGGAGTAAAAAAGTGGCGTAGCTACTGAGGGCAACAATAATGATAAAACCAAGAACGATAAGAGTGGTAGACACGAGAACTCCTTGTTCAGAAAGCATAAAAACAAAACATAATCGTTTTGTTTTTATGCATATTCTAAGATTTAAAACTTATCTTGATAATCTTTTAGCAGTTCGGCACCGGATTCAAAGCGATCGAACAGGTCGTCATCTGAATCAGCTTTAGATTTCGCTGGCACTTCATCTTCTAGCTCATCGCTAATACCCAGTTTAATCATCAGGGCTTCAATCTTATTCAGCTGCTGATCTAACCATTTTTGATCGGTATCATTTAAGTTGCGACCTTCTTCTAGCATATCGAGCAACTGATTTAGTCTTGGATCTTCTTCCAGCTTCAGTAATTTTTGCTCGTCAGTTAACTTTGGCTGCTTAACCTTTGGCGTGGCTGGCTTTTCTGTCGCGGTTGGCAACGTCAAAGCCACAGGTTTTTTACTGCCATGGCGAGGATCTTTGCTCTGTGCAGCCTTTTTCTGTGGTGCTTGAGCCTGGATCAGCGCTTCATTATGACGACTGCCAGACTTGTTACCCTTTTCTGCGCGCTTGCCAGTGACTTCAGCACGTTCCTGCTTTTTCACTCTTGGCTGTTGTTTGGGGCTATTCTCGCCGCCCTTGCGTGTTTTCTTGCTACGAGACATGATTTTCTCAATTATTTACATCGTATGGCCTAGCCGATACGGGATCGACTAAGAGCTAAATTCGGTCGGCTGTTATACCAGATTATGATGTTTTTTGCATCAAAACGAGGTCTTTCGCGGCAAATAATAGTTCAAAATCACTATTACTCGCTAGGTATTCAAAAGTTAGTCTTTGGTAAAAACTCACGTGAGTGAGATTGTTTTTATAATGCCACTTAGCAAAACCTTCTAAATCAATTAATAAAGGAGTACTAATTGCTAACCAGCCTCCTGGTTTAAGCAAGCGGGTCAGTAATCTCCATTCTTTGAAGGGATACTGAAAATGCTCAAATACTCGGTAGCAGCAAATAAAATCATACTCTTGCTTTAGAGGTTCATGGTCAGGAGCAAAGAAAGGGTCATATTGCTTGAAGGTGTGCCCCGCCGATTCAATGGTCGCCAGACTGGTTTGATCTAATACGCGTCCAAAATTTAAGCCCGTGAGGCTACCTTTTTGCTGCAGTTGTATTTGTGTCAGTAGCGGCAAAATAAATTGCGAGAGTTGGCGCTGTTTGGCGGCAATCCGCGAACGGCCATAGCGCTGTTTTTCTGCCGCAGGAGGAAGATGGCTATTTGCATCAGCAAAAGTGAGTCCGCATGTCTGGCAAATATAAAAACACCGTTTTTTGTCCTGTAGGAGCAACAGTGTTTGTGTGCTATGACAAAGGGGACATCTGCGCATTGAGTCAACTGATAAAAGATTAAGGCTTTGATTGTAACAATTATATTTGCAGAGTGCACTTTCTAGACAAAGTGCGTTTTGATTGAAAATCATAAAGAAAAAAGGCGGCAGTTAAACTGCCGCCTTACAAACAGTGCATTTTAACACCCTATTCTGATTCCAAGTATCCGTACTTGCTATGCGACTTTCCCGGTCGGTATCCTTCTTTTTTTTACTGCTTTCCCTGCGTGTTTTTGTTAGCGGTCTTCCAGACTCTTAATTCTTTCCTGTCGCCATCCTGACCACAGTTTCCGTAGATGGTCTCAAGACACATCTTTTATAGCAGCGTCATCAATGACGTTAAATCAACCATCCTTGTTACTTGAAGTACCTTCCAGTGATAACAAGCTTCCAGCCAGTGCATCCAAAGCGATTAGCTTCCTTTGCTACAGTTTACATCATGTAAAACTGTGTCCTGATGGGGCAAGTTACCCTGAATGTAAGGCGTTTTGCTTTCGCAAATTGGCGTTATCGGCCGTCCCTTACAAAAATGTACTGACCTGGATTTCAAAGCGAAATCACTGCTCTTGTTATTATTAGAGAGTGGTCTTAGTTATATTGTTGTTATTGAGAGTCTTTATTCTTATATCTTGAATGTTAATTATACCGAAATCTGTAAGTTATTATTAATTTATTTGTACAAACAGATGGGTTTATCTCGGTACGGGGCTTATTAAACCCAAATCTGTGATCCATGTCAAGCATGAATCTTTATCAGTTTACGTTAACGTAAACTAGGCGGTGTAAAAAAAGGGTGACAACACACCCTTCTTTACATCGCTAAACCTTATTTTAGGCTAGCAAGATATTTAGATAGTGCATCGATATCGCTGTCATTTAACTTCTTAGCGACATCTTGCATCATACCGTTTAGGTCATTGTGACGACCTGCATCACGGAACTTAGTCAGTTGGATCTTGATATAGTTAGCGTGTTGACCGGCTAATGCTGGGAAACCAGCTGATTCAGCCCCTTTACCATCTGGACCGTGACATGCCATACATGCAGTGATGCCGCGTGACACATCGCCACCTTTGTAAAGTTTTGCACCTAGCTCAGGAACATCTTTCACCTCAGCAACTTGGATTGCTTGAGTAGAGAAATATGCAGTAATGTCGAGAATATCTTGATCACTAAGAGGCATTGCCATACCACTCATGATAGGATCCATACGACCATCTTTACCGCCAGATTGTGCCGCACTACGGAAATCATGTAGTTGCTTTTGGAGGTATGTGGCGTGTTGGCCCGCAAGCTTAGGGTACATATCGATCATGCTGTTACCGTCCATACCGTGACAGGCAGAACAGACGATAATTTTAGTTTTTCCCGCTTCAGCATTACCTTCAGCAATCGCAGGTGAAGATATGGCGGCAACTACAACAGACAGCGCAAGAGCTAACTTTTTCATGGCGTTCCAACTTCTGGTTAAGATTATTATCCTGAGCTTACTAGGGTGACCCGCAAGCGTGGTAAAATATGTTTAATGTGATCGGGGTAATATTTTACACGAAAACGTGGAAAAGTAAGCAATTCTTCATAAATTATGGTATTGCGCAGTAAATATATTGGAGTAAATAGTGACTGAATCTCATATAGATTTTCGCAGGGCGAAGTTTTTAATCAGTGCACCAGACATTGCACATTTGGATCAATATCTGCCTGGCGATGTCGGTGTTGAGATTGCTTTTGCTGGTCGCTCAAATGCTGGAAAATCGAGTGCGCTCAATGCATTAACTGAGCAAAAAAACTTGGCTCGTACCAGTAAAACGCCTGGACGTACTCAACTGATTAACGTATTTGAGCTTGATGCACAGCGTAGATTAGTCGATTTACCGGGTTATGGTTTTGCCCAAGTGCCATTAGCCATGAAGATTAAATGGCAACAATCTCTAGGCGAGTATTTACAGAAGCGTGCTTGTTTAAGTGGTGTTGTGGTTTTAATGGATATCCGTCATCCCCTAAAAGATCTGGATATGCAGATGATTGAATGGGCGGTGGCGAGTGAAATTCCGGTACTCGCATTGCTGACTAAGTCTGATAAGCTGGCGCAAAGCGCGAAGATGAAAACCGTGAACGAAGTGCGTAAAGCGCTGGTTGAGTTTGGAGATTGGGTACAGGTTGAGCCTTTTTCTGCGCTCAAGGGCACGGGCAAACCTAAAGTGCTCAGTATCTTAAATGAATGGTGTCATCCGCAATGGTTGGCCGATGAGTTAGAAAACCAAGACGGCGCCGAGTAAGTCTTTTGCTTTATGGTCGGATGCCACAAGTGCATTCGGCCATCTTCCCCTGCGATATCTCGCTCTATCCCCTTATAAAACAATTGATTTTCAACTATCAACCCTCAAGTTTCAGGCAAAAAAATAGCCGATAACAATAGTCACCGGCCAAAGTTTTAGCTCTTTTGGGGAGAAGCTAAATTCAACAAGACTCAAGCACCATCAAATTACCTTCAATGGTTCTCAATGACGACAGCATACATCGAATTTATCTTTTATTAAAGTAAATACTCTAAAATTTACTCGCCTTTAGTTAATGGCTTAATTTATGACTAGCATTCAAAATGCGTTTGAGAACACTAAACACTATTTGGGATGACGGGTCATTGGCTGAAAAAAAGCAAAAAAAAGCCCCAGCAAACAAGTTGCTGGGGCGCCAGAATTTGGCTCGTCACTATAAGTGAAATAAAGGTCTGAAAGATAGAACATCTTAACCTCTGTACCCTACGCAGAGAATAATACGCTATTTATCTTTAAATGGAAAACAGTTTTTTTGAAAAAGTGATAATTGTGTGCGGTAGATCTCAAGTTTTAGGTGAAAAAATCAGCGACGTTTGATCTAAACTTTTCACAAAGAGTATCTAATCCACTGTTTTAGCTAAATAGACTGTATTTTTAGTACAGAATTGATCAATTCTTCAGGTTTAATGTTTTTACTCTATTTCGGGGATTGTTGTTGGTTGTATCCATCAGCGAACGATTGTTTAGGCTTGTGTGGAGTGTCTCGCGGATAGCAGGTTGTGCTTATGGCGGTGTTTAAGCATCGAGAATTGAGGGGGAGATTGCATTAGTGACGGGGTGCATTGTACGGAGAGTTAAATGCTGCTTCCCGCCCTTGAGGCGGTTTCGCCATCAAGGTATTCGGCTTAGCAAACGGCTGCACGTCATCTTGTTCTCAGCAGCGTCGAGTTTGCGGCACCGAAAAGTCGCACCAAATACAAAGGCCCATCCTGTAATGAATGAGCCTTAGTAAGTGTTAGCAATGAGGTTCGAAGCTAAAGTCTACAGTTTAAATGCTAGTGGGCTTGATCCCAGTTATCACCAATGCCCGCTTCGGCTAGGAGTTCTACATCCAGATTGGCCGCTTTTGCCATGAGTTCACATACCTTGAGCTTGAGTTTTTCAGCTTTATCGGCATCGACTTCGAACACTAATTCGTCGTGCACTTGCATGATCATGGCGATTTCACCTTGGGTATCAGTTTTTATCCAATCGGCAATGCTGATCATGGCTTTTTTAATGATATCCGCCGCGGTGCCTTGCATTGGGGCGTTAATCGCGGCTCTTTCTGCTGCTTGGCGGCGCATTGCATTACGGTCGCGAATTTCGGGTAAATACAAACGGCGACCAAATAGCGTAGAGACATAGCCTAGCTCTGCTGCACTGGCTCGTGTTTCTTCCATATACCTTAATACGCCAGGATAGCGGGCGAAGTAAGTATCTATATAGGTTTGTGCCTCGTTGCGGGGGATGTCGAGCTGACGCGCCAATCCAAAGGCGGACATACCATAGATAAGGCCAAAGTTAACGGCTTTGGCGCGGCGACGCTGCTCCGAGGTTACGCTGTCAAAGTCGGTGCCAAATACTTCGGCGGCGGTGGCTCTGTGAATGTCTTTGCCTTCGGCGAAGGCTTTGAGTAAGCCTGCATCTTGGGATAAATGCGCCATGATCCGCAATTCAATCTGCGAATAGTCGGCGGCTAAAATCTTACGTCCCTGCGGTGCAATAAAGGCTTGGCGAATACGACGACCTTCCTCGGTGCGGATAGGAATATTCTGTAGGTTAGGTTCGCTCGAGGATAAACGCCCCGTTGCGGCGTTGGCCTGATGGTAGCTTGTGTGTACCCGACCCGTTTTCGCGTTCACCATTAGAGGGAGCTTGTCGGTGTAAGTACTCTTTAACTTGGTTAGGCTTCTATGTTCAAGGATCACTTTAGGCAGAGGGAAATCTAGCGCCAACTCAACCAGTACTTCTTCCGCGGTAGAGGGTGCACCCTT
Organism: Shewanella sp. Sh95; assembly: GCF_001308045.1. Classification (NCBI taxonomy): domain Bacteria; kingdom Pseudomonadati; phylum Pseudomonadota; class Gammaproteobacteria; order Alteromonadales; family Shewanellaceae; genus Shewanella; species Shewanella sp. Sh95. The sequence continues at coordinate 41,137 of NZ_LGYY01000210.1, read as the reverse complement.
AGGCGTCTTTTTGATAACCGGATAACCCAGCTTTTCAAAAAACAGCACTTGCAGTTGCTTTGGTGAACTTAAATTGAATTTTTCACCAGCAATATCATAAGCTTTAGTTTCTAACTCATCGATTTTACGAGCAAGTTCATCACTCTGTTGACCAAGCAACATACTATCGATAAACACACCTTGGCGTTCAATATCGGACAGAATTTGGATCAGCGGCAGTTCAATATCGGTAAAAACTGAGGCTAATTCAGCTTCTTTTTCGAGTCTTGGCCACAGGTGTTGATGTAGGCGTAGCGTAATATCGGCATCTTCCGCCGCATAGGGAGCTGCTGTTTCCAACGGAATTTGGTTAAAGGTTAGCTGTTTAGCACCTTTACCGGCGATATCTTCAAAGGCGATATTTTTATGGCCTAGGTATTTAAGCGCCAACCCATCCATATCATGGCGTGAGGCGATCGAGTTAAACACATAGGATTCGAGCATAGTGTCGAATACCACGCCTTGGAGTTTTATGCCTGCATTGGCTAATACGCTGATGTCATATTTCAGGTTTTGACCGACTTTTTTGATCTTGGCATCTTCGAGTAAGGGGCGAAGTTTTTCGAGTGCAGTCTGCTTATCTAATTGTTGAGGTGCGCCAACATAGTCGTGGGCTAAAGGCAGATAAGCGGCTTTTCCTGCTTCCACTGCGAAGGACATGCCAACAAGTTCAGCAACCATATAGTCGAGGCTGGTGGTCTCGGTATCCACGGCCATTAATGGCGCTTGTTTGAGTTTGGCAATCCATTCATCGAGCTGAGCTTCAGTCAGAATCGTATCGTATTGGGTTTCAATCGTGACGCTGGGCGCTGATTCTTCTTGGGTCTCTGTCGTTTCAGCTTTTACTGCGACCGTCGTTGGCGCCTTATTATCTAAGACTTCGGCAAGCCAGCGTTTAAACTCCATCTCGCCGTAGCATTTGATCAGTTCGTCTCGATCAGCAGGTTTGGCGGTGAGCTCATGCCAATCTTGTTCGAGTTCAACATCGGTTTTAATGGTGGCAAGCTCATAGGACAGCTTTAGCATGTCGGCATTGTCGATGATCTTCGCCGCCATGGTTTTTGCGCCCCTAAAGCCTAATTCGGTGACTTTTTCGGGCTCTGCAAGCAAATTGGCGACACTACCCGCCCCCGTGAGCATGGCTAATGCGGTTTTTTCGCCTACGCCGGGTAAACCGGGAATGTTATCTGCCTTGTCGCCCATCAACGCCAAGAAATCGATAATTCTATCTGGGCCAACACCATATTTAGCCGCAACTTCTTCAGGGCCCATGATGGTATCTGTCATGGTGTTGATCAGCGTGATATTTTCATCAACCAGCTGCGCCATGTCTTTATCACCAGTGCTGATGAGTACAGCGCGGTTTTCGCGGCTCGCTTGGCGAGCGATAGTGCCGATAACATCGTCCGCTTCTACACCTGGAATGGAGATTAAGGGCAGGCCTAAGGCACGAATAATACGGTGTAGTGGTTCAATTTGTGAGCGCAGGTCATCCGGCATGGGGGGACGATGCGCCTTGTATTCTTCATATAAGTCATTGCGGAAGGTTTTGCCTTTAGCGTCGAACACCACAGCGATATGGCTAGGTTGATAACGGCTTAATAAGCTGCGGAGCATATTCACTACCCCATAAACAGCACCAGTAGCTTCGCCCTTTGAGTTTGTCAGGTGAGGAGGCGCATAATAGGCGCGATATAAATAAGAAGATCCATCCACAAGGACAAGTGGGTTATTGGCTATGGTAGGCATAAGTAATTTTCGTTTATCGATGACTTAGATGGCGGTAAGCATGCCACAGATACGGTATTTCAGCCACGGCAAATTGACTCTCAGCCTGTGGATAACTCTGTGAGTGAAAAAGTCAACTGTGAATAATGGCGATGTTTACGGCTTGGTGCGATATTTTTAAGTTGTTGATTTTTATGGTTTTAAAATATTTGTGTGAGTTCAATACTGTTTCTTGAAAAATCTTCCTGATTTGTGGATTTTTTCTTGACTCCGTAAAATGCCTAAAGGCTGCGTTAATTTTCACCGACCCTTAGATTCGACGAACTAAGTTAGCATGATTTTTAAGCAGATCAACCATTTTGTTTACAGTTTGTTAAAACCAAATGACATAAGAAGGATATTTATAATGAAAAAAATCGCAGTATTGCTCAGTGGGTGCGGTGTTTTCGATGGAACAGAGATCCATGAATCGGTTTTAACGTTATTATCTCTGTCGAAAGCGGGTGCTCAATATCAATGTTTTGCTCCTGATATCAATCAGATGCATGTTGTTAATCACTTCACGGGCGAAGTGGACAAGACGGCGACACGAAATGTGCTGGTTGAATCGGCACGTATCGCCCGTGGCGAAGTAAAAGCAACCACCGAACTCGATATTACCGATTTCGATGCACTGGTTATCCCTGGCGGATTTGGGGCGGCGAAAAATCTGTGTAACTTCGCCACTAATGGCAGTGAGTGTGAAGTGAATCCACTCGTTACTGATTTTATTAATGAATTTATTCTAGCGAAAAAGCCTGTCGGCTTTATTTGTATCGCGCCAATGATGATCCCGCGTTTATATGGACACGGCGCTAAGGGCACTATCGGTAATGATGTGGATACGGTGGCAGCCTTTAATCTGATGGGCGGCAATCATCAGGCGGCGACTGTGCATGATATCGTGGTGGATGAGGATAATAAGATTGTTAGTACGCCCGCTTATATGTTGGCGGGGAATATTGCTGAGGCACACTCTGGCATCGAGAAGCTGGTCGCCAAAGTGCTAGAACTAGCCAAGTAATTACGCCTAAACACAGCAGGGTAAACTCTAAGGCTTACCCTGCATTTGTATCTGAATATGGAAGAAATCGCGGTGAGTTAGCGAGTAGCTTTACTGCGACTATCAAGCCAGCCTTGGGCGAGACCTATCAATAGCCCACCAATATGGGCGCCATTCGCAACTGAAACACCTAAGAAATCCGTAAAGCCTAACACCAGCCAAATCAACATAAATCCCATGTAGGAGGGCGGTAAACCTATTCCTGCTGCGGGTTTACGGATCCCCATGACCCAAGTGTAACCGGCGACGGCATACACTACGCCCGACAGCCCGCCAAAGTTGGGGCCGCTAACATAGTATTGGACGACATTGGGTAAAGTACCGGCGACCAGTAGCAGGATTAACAGTGGGGCTGTGCCTATGCGAGTCTCGATTTTGCCACCCAAATACCACCACCAGAGTAAGTTGAAGATGATATGCATGGCCGAAAAATGCATCAGGCTCGGGGTAAACACACGCCAGAATTGACTAACACTGGTGTCAGGCACCGCGCCAAAATAGGAGAGTGCTTCGTAAACGGGGCTGGCGAAGCCTAAATTCATCGCAGCATAAATCAGTACACAGAGGCCGAAGATGATAAGAGTAACTGGGCCTGCGCCTGTGATAAATTGGCTGAATAGCTGTAAAGAAGGAGCGCCATAGTCGAGCTTAGTATTGGTATCACCATGCTCCCACGAGGCTTGTAAGTATTTGTTATCGTAAGGATGAGCGATAAAGTGGGCAAATTCTTTACGGGCTTGCTCGGCATCCTGATCGCGGATAACCAGAATAGCGACTCCCTGCGGCAATGGCTGAATTTGGCAGTCTATCTGTTCACCTTTGAGGTAATCGACAAAGGCCTGCGCGGCTCTGCTGTTGGGGAGTCTGCCAATCTCAATCATGCATTGGCCTCATGCCAAGCGCTAAAGCCACCATCTAGGCTATAAACGTCATCAAACCCTTGCTCACACAGATATTGCGCGGCATTTTGGCTGCTGATGCCATGGTAGCAAACCACCACTAAAGGACTGTCCATATCCGCTTGGCTAATAAAGTGCGCTAGATTCTCGTTATTCAAATTAAATGCGCCATCAATGTGGCCGTTGTTAAAGCTATGACCATCGCGAATATCGACGATTTGCACTGGCTTTGACTCGGTCATTTGCACTAATTGATTCACGCTAAGGTGTTTAAAGGAAGACATAATAAAACCTGAAATAACTGAAAAGGGATGAGCGATGGGATAAGTGTGCAACATGGGGCTGCATGTGTACAGCCCCTTGATTGGCATAGCTAAGAGAATTAATCCCAGCTGAGGATGACTTTACCGGATTGGCCTGAGCCCATAGCGTCGAAGCCTTTTTGGAAATCATCAATCTTGTAGTGATGCGTGATGATAGGCGAAATATCTAAGCCAGATTGGATCAAGCTTGCCATCTTGTACCAGGTTTCGAACATTTCACGGCCGTATATGCCTTTGATGACCAGACCCTTGAAGATCACTTTGCTCCAATCAATCGCCATTTCGCCACCTGGAATACCGAGCATCGCGATTTTGCCGCCGTGGTTCATGGTATCTAACATGGCGTGGAAGGCAGAAGGTACGCCAGACATTTCTAGACCCACGTCAAACCCTTCGGTCATGCCGAGTTCTTTCATCACGTCTTTCAGGTTTTCCTGAGCCACGTTAACGGCGCGGCTAGCACCCATTTTACGGGCCAACTCTAAGCGGTATTCGTTAACGTCGGTAATGACCACATGGCGAGCACCAACGTGGCGACATACGGCCGCCGCCATAATACCTATAGGACCCGCGCCAGTGATTAACACGTCTTCGCCCACTAAATCGAATGACAGCGCAGTGTGCACTGCGTTACCGAATGGGTCGAAGATAGAGGCTAAATCGTCGCTGATATCATCGGGGATTTTGAAGGCGTTAAAGGCCGGGATAACCAAATATTCGGCAAATGAACCTTCGCGGTTTACACCCACACCTGAGGTGTTACGGCATAAATGGGTGCGACCAGCGCGGCAGTTACGGCAGTGGCCGCAGGTGATATGGCCTTCGCCAGAAACGCGGTCACCAATGTTAAAGCCACGAACTTCTTGTCCGATATCAACCACTTCACCCACATATTCGTGACCTACCACCATAGGTACAGGAATGGTTTTTTGTGACCATTCGTCCCAGTTGTAGATGTGCATGTCGGTGCCACAAATGGCGGTCTTTTTAATCTTGATCAGTAGATCGTTATGGCCCATTTCAGGTTTAGGCGCATCGACTAACCAAATGCCTTTTTCGGCTTTTAACTTGCTTAGTGCTTTCATTTTGTAGGGTCCTAAATAATCGCCATTTCTTTAGCAATACGGGTAAAGGCTTCAATTGCTTTGTCGAGTTGCTCACGGGTGTGGGCCGCCGACATTTGAGTACGGATACGGGCTTGTCCCTTTGGCACGACTGGGAATGAGAAGCCGATAACGTAAATATGTTCTGCTAATAAGCGGTTAGCGAAATCGCTCGCCAATTTGGCATCGCCAATCATCACTGGGATAATTGCGTGGTCGGCACCACCTAAGGTAAAGCCTGCCGCTGACATTTTCTCGCGGAAGTAACGGCTGTTTTCCCATACCGCTTCACGCAGTGCTTGGCCCGATTTGAGCATCTCTAATACATGGATAGAGGCAGTTACAATCGAAGGCGCCAATGAGTTAGAGAATAGGTAAGGGCGAGAGCGTTGACGTAACCAGTCGATGACTTCTTTTTTACCTGAAGTGAAACCGCCCGATGCACCGCCTAAGGCTTTGCCTAAGGTGCCAGTGATAATATCGACTCGACCCATCACACCGCAGTGTTCGTGTGAACCACGGCCGTTTTGGCCAACAAAGCCCACGGCGTGTGAGTCGTCAACCATCACTAATGCACCGTATTTATCGGCTAAGTCACACACACCTTGCAGGTTGGCGATGACGCCGTCCATTGAGAATACGCCGTCGGTGGCGATCAAAATATTGCGCGCGCCAGCTGCTTTTGCGGCGATCAGTTGCGTCTCTAAATCCGCCATATCGTTGTTAGCATAACGGAAACGTTTGGCCTTACATAAACGCACGCCATCGATAATAGAGGCATGGTTTAAGGCGTCGGAAATAATCGCATCTTCGGCATCTAACAGGGTTTCGAACAGGCCCGCGTTGGCGTCGAAGCAAGAAGAGTACAGAATCGTGTCTTCCATGCCGAGGAACTCACTCAGGCTGGCTTCGAGCTGTTTGTGGATGTCTTGGGTTCCACAAATAAAACGGACCGACGCCATACCAAAGCCATGACTGTCTAAGCCTTGTTGGGCGGCTTTTATGAGTTCAGGATGACTGGCTAGGCCTAGATAGTTGTTGGCACAAAAGTTAACAACTTCTTGGTTATTTACTTGAATGGCTGTTTGTTGCGGTGAGGCAATAACACGCTCGCTTTTATATAAACCTTCGGCTTTGATATCCGCAAGCTGTTGATTAATCTGTGCGTAGAATGAGGTAGAGGCCACCTGATATCTCCTTAGTTAACTTTATTCTGATTCTGGGAGTTGCGGCATTCTAACGCTAAACTCTATCGGCCTACAGCCTTTTTTTCATGCAGGTTAGCTAGATAAATTAGTTTAGGGCTAAAGGGGTTGTTACATTATAAAAACTAATGTGCAACATGGTCGGCATGTATGTCGCATCACCGCCAACGGCATGAATTGAGCCCGCATTTAGCACGTTCAACCTGTTGAGTTTAGCGCTAAATGCGACGGCGTCGGACGATTAAAGCGAATCTTGGGTCGCTAACTCGTGGTAGTGCTGCTCTAAACGACAGAAGGTCGCTTGGGAGGTTGGCGTGGCGTAGGCCTTAAAAATCATCAATACCCGCAGTACACCTTCGTACAGAATGCCTTTAGTGATGGTTGAAGTGCTGGACTGGGTAAGCTGATAACCAATCCAAAAACTCACAATCATCTTGATGGTGTCGGCAAGTGGGGTGATTTTATCGTTATCAATATTTAAAAAACCATCCTGCTTGAGTTTACCTAGCACGTGACTTGAACGGGTTAATACTTGCTGCTGGGCATGTAAATAACGGCTTTTTAATTCTTCATCACGGGCCAGAATATCGGCCAAGTTGGCGTACATAAAACGGAATTGCCACAGGGTGTAAAACATCGCATCAAAATAGCCGATCAGTTGTTCTACATTGACTTGCTCGCCCTCATAGGGTTGAAACCCCGATTCAAGGTGCGCCTCGTAGAGACTGAAGATCGACTGAATAATATCTTCCTTATTACGGAAGTGGTAATAAAGATTCCCGGGACTCATATTTAGGTGAGCGGCAATATGATTGGTGGTGATATTTCGTTCGCCATGCTCATTGAACAGCTCAAGGCTGGCGTAAATAATTTTGTCGCGGGTTTTCATATGTTTTCCAAGTGGCTAGTGAACGCTGCAAATTGACTAAAGAAGGCTAACCAACGACCGCTACACTGCTGGTAAATTATCCCTAATTTAAAACCCTATTGATTAAGCCCCAACGCACAAAAATTCAATAGGATTGGTATACGCAAACAACTTCGAGAGGCTTGAACTCGTATCTTGAGGTCGCTTGGGTATATTATGCTAACATTGCCGTTATCCAACAGGCAAAATCTCATCAGCACGATTTTATGAATCGATTTTTTTACAGTGTGTTGCTTTATCTTTTATCCCCTCTACTCATTGTCTATTTGGCTTTTAGATCCATTAAAAGTCCAGACTATCGTGGCCGTTGGGGCGAACGCTTCGGATTAGCCCAACTTAAACCGACGGATTTACTGATCCATTCGGTGTCGATGGGAGAAACGCTCGCGGCTATTCCCTTGATCCGTTTGATTATGCAAACGCACCCTGAGCTAAGCATTACGGTTACTACCACCAGTCCCACTGGCTCTGCTGAGGTGCGTAAAGCCCTTGGTGATCAAGTGCAGCACTGTTATTTGCCCTTCGATTTGCCCTGGTGCGTGAACCGCTTTCTGTGCCAGTTATCCCCTAAATGGTGCATCATAATGGAAACTGAGTTGTGGCCGAATCTGGTGGCACTGGCGGCTAAGCGCGGCGTGCGCTTGATGCTCGCCAATGCTAGGCTGTCGGCTAAATCGGCGGCGCAGTATGCCAAGCGTTCGCAATTAAGCCGCCCCATGTTGCAACGCTTAGATGTGATTGCGGTGCAGACCCAAGTCGAGGCGCAGCGGTTTATCGACCTTGGGGTGCCTGCTGAGAGAGTCACTGTTTGCGGCAGTTTGAAGTTTGATTTAACTATCACCCCTGAACGATTAACCCTAGCACGAGAGCTAAGGCAGACTTGGGGGAAAGAGGCGGCGCCCGTGTGGGTGGCTGGGAGTGTTCACCCCGGTGAGTTTGATGCCATGCTGAGCGCCCATAAGCAGCTGCTCGCTAAATGGCCTGAGGCGTTATTGGTGATTGCGCCGCGTCATCCCGAACAGTTTGCGGCGGTGGCCGATGTCGTTGCCAGCCAAGGTTTTGAATTTGTGCGCCGCAGTGAGGCTCAAGCGATTACCGCCACGACGCAGGTGCTGGTGGGCGATACCATGGGTGAATTGTTAACCTTCTATGGCGCTGCTGATCAAGCCTTTGTGGGCGGGACGTTAATTGAAAATGGTGGCCATAATCCCTTAGAACCCGTGGCCATGGGCGTGCCTGTGATGGTGGGGCCGAATCATTGGGACTTTGCCCAAATTACCCAAATGTTGGCAGATGCGGGTGGCCTGCGGATAGTGAGTTCAAGCCAAGAGTTGGGTGAGAATTTAATTCAGTATTTTGAACAACCTGCGTTGCGCCAACAAGCCGCTGAGGCAGGCCTTGCAGTAGTAGAGGCTAATCGTGGCGCCTTGCAGCGTCAGTTTGCTCTCGCAGAATCCTTACTCTCGCGCCAAACAGCCTAACGCCGTTTAGGTGATTAGGCTTTGGGGAGCACTGAGTGATAGCCCGCTAGCAGAGCTGTCCAGTCGGCGGGCGTGAAGGCGAGTGTAGGCTGTTTTCCTTGCTCTTTATTGAAGGAGCGTAGCAACCTATCAAGGTTCGCCTTCTGCCATTGGGCATGGGGCGTTTTGATTTCACCTCGGTCAAAATCAATTAGATAGAAACGTTCTTGTACGCCATCCGCTTGCTGTGGTTGCCACAAAATATTTTTCGCGTTTAAGTCGGCATGGTAAACGCCGCGGCGATGAAACTGGGCAATGGTCGCGCCAAGAGCTTGCCACTGCTCTGGAGCCATGGCGTCTTTCGTTAACTTAGCGACCAAGTCTTCGGCGCCATCGACCCGCTCAATAATAATGTCGGCACGGTAAAATAAGCCATCACGCACAACATTGGCGGCAATAGGTTTAGGCACCGCAAATTGCTCACGGTAAAGCAGGTCAAGCAGCCTTAATTCACCCATGGCGCGAGTGTTTTCAAGCCCGGTATAGAAGTAGGCATCCTTACTGAATTTCTCCATCAGGCCGCCGCGCCAGTAATGTCGCAGTACCCAATGACTGTGCTCAAATGCTACAAACCAAGTGGTATAGCGGCCCTTGGATGAACCCACAACTGCAGCTTTTTCGCGCCAAAAATCGACCGAGAACCAAGCCGGCGTGATGTCCTCTGGCGTATCTTGGCAAAGTGCCATATAGCCATTGGCAGTATTTATGATTTTGATTTGTGCGTTCATGGGAGATTTGTTGACTTAAGCGTGGCACCTGCGGCCATTCTACATTAAGATCCTCAGCTTGCGCCAAATAACCTTAAGGGCTATTCGCTTGAGTTTAGATATTAACACCATGAATTCTCTCTGCCTGTTGAGGCTATCGGCTATCGGTGACGTCTGTCATGCTGTGGCGATGGTGCAGGCCATTCAGCGCCAATATCCCCAGCTCAAAATCACTTGGGTGATAGGTAAACTTGAATATCAGTTGCTGAAGCACTTGCCCGGCATTGAGTTTGTGATTTTCGATAAATCCCAAGGCTGGCGTAGCTATTTTTATCTGCATAAGGCATTGAAAGGCCGCCGTTTTGATGTGCTGCTGCATATGCAAGTGGCGCTGCGTGCGACCTTGGCATCCCTCGCTATTTCGGCAAAGGTTCGGGTCGGATTCGACCGTGCCCGCGCCAAAGAAGGTCAATGGCTGGTCACCAATCATAGGGTCGAACCTTTAGCAGAGCCCCATGTGCTGGACGGCTTTATGGGATTCGCCAAGGCGATAGGCGTTAGCGATATCACCCCGCGTTGGAATATTCCAGTCCCTCAAGCGGATACTGAATTTGCCCAGCGCCAGATTGCCGATGGCGAGAAGGTATTAGTGATTTGTGCGGCCGCCAGCAAAGCAGAGCGTAATTGGCTGCCCGAGCGCTATGCCGCCGTGGCGCAACATGCGGTGAATAAGGGTTATCGAGTCATTCTCTGCGGTGGCCCAACGGCACTTGAAAAGACATTGGCTGAAGATATCGCCAATGCGTGCTCTGCCAAACTCGATAACTTAGTCGGTAAAACCAGTTTGACTCAATTACTGGCTCTGCTGAAACGCGCCAGCCTAGTGTTAGCGCCCGATACGGGCCCTGCACATATGGCGGTCACGCAAGGGACGCCAGTTATAGGTTTATATGCCCATTCCAACCCAGGCCGCACTGGGCCTTATTTATCGCAGCAATATGTGGTGAGCGCTTACCAAGAGGCCATCGCCTCACAGCAAAGCGGTGAGGTGAAATGGGGCACCCGTGCCAAGGGCGAGCACCTTATGGCGCTAATTAGTGTCGAAGCCGTGATAGAGAAATTTGATCAGGTTATTCAGCAGACACACAGTTAACCACTGTTAGCCTGTCACCCTGAGTTTTAGATTATCGTTTAGGAGAAAAATCATGCGGATAGCCATAGCCATCGACAGTTTAGCGGGTGGTGGAGCCGAGAAGGTCATGATTACCTTGGCAAAGCAGTTTATTAGCCTAGGGCATGAGCCGCATTTTTTGGTCATGGAAGATAATCGTTATTACGAAACGCCAGACAATTTACCTGTTCATCAATGCTTTGCCGACAAAGATAAAGATTATGATCACTTCGGGCGCCTAGGGGCATCGGTCGATAAGTTACGGGCAAAGATTGCCGAGATTGAGTCCCGAGTCGGTAAGTTCGATCTGTTTTTATCCAATCTTGATAAAACCAACTTGATGATGACCAAAACTGGGGTGACACCTCTCTATGTGATTGTGCATTCATCGGTTGAAGAAGAATTGAGTCGTCAGTTTAAGTTAGGCCCCTTCGCCTACTATAAGAAACTGCGGGCGAAAAAAGCGCTCAATGGCCAGCATTTGATCACTGTGTCCAACGGCATAGCCAAAGAGATCCAAGCTAAGGGACGATTGCAGCCGGCATCCATGCGAACTATCTACAATCCATTTGAATTTAATGAGATTGTTGCTCAATCGCAGCAAGATAATCCGCAAATCCCTCAGGGTGACTATCTGATCCACGTGGGACGTTTTGCTAAGCAGAAGCGCCACGATGTGCTGTTTGAAGCCCTTAAACAGACCCAAAATCAGCTACCCGTGGTGCTGTTATGCCATAACCACAAGAAGGCGATTAAAGCGGCGAAGAAATACGGCATCGAGAAGCGCTTAATCATTCCTGGATTCCAGAGTAATCCTTTTCCTTGGATCAAACGTGCGAAAGCACTGGTGCTGAGTTCCGATTTCGAAGGATTGCCGACGGTATTAATCGAATCCTTAGCCTGCGGCACGCCAGTGGTCAGTACCGATTGCCCACATGGGCCGAATGAGATTTTGACCGGCAATTTGGCTCCCTATCTTGTGCCCCGTCGTAGTCCTGCGGCCTTGGCCAAGATGATTGACGCCGTGGTCGCCCAGCCGCCATCCCTCGACAATGTGGAGATTTTAGCTAAGGTGGATGCGACTGCGATTGCCGAACAATATCTCGCGCTAGCGAAATAATTTACCCGAGGAGAAAGCGGTGGAAGCGCGTAAATCAAATAAAAGACGTTATTTGTTCTACATAGCACAGAACTATTCCTATGCGATGCTAAGGCCTCTGCAGCAAGTGATTCTGGCCCGTGGCGATGAGGCGTGTTGGTTCCTCGAAGGCCGTGAAGTCGACCCCAAATTCCTTAAAGCGGATGAAAAACGCTTACCCGATATCGATGCCGTTAAGGCATGGAAACCCGATGCCGTGTTCGTACCTGGTAACGTAGTGCCAAGTTTTATCCCTGGGGTAAAAGTGGGGGTGTTCCACGGTTTTAATGCGGGCAAAATGAATCATAAGGGGCGAGAAGATCACTTCGAAATCCGCGATTGCTTTGACCTGTATTGCACTCAAGGACCGGCGACAACGCTACCTTTCCTTGAGCTAGAGAAAAAAATCGGCACCTTTACTGTGGCCGAAACTGGCTGGCCAGCACTCGATCCTTTATTTATTGAAAATAAAGATAATCCTTACATTAAGCCCGATGATCCACGGCCAGTAGTGCTGTTTTGCTCGACATTCTCCCCCAGTTTGACCTGTGCGCCAGAGGTATTCGAGCAGATTAAAGCCCTGTCGCAAAAGAGCCAGTGGCGCTGGTTAGTACAATTCCATCCTAAGATGAAGCCAAGTATTGTTGAGCAATACAAGACTCTCGAAAATGAGAATCTCCAGTTTGTGGAAACCGACAACGTGATCCCGCTCTTGCAGGCGGGGGATGTGATGCTCTGCGATACTTCTTCGATTTTATTGATGTTTTTAATGCAGCGTAAGCCCGTGGTAACCTTTAAAAATCAATCACCGAAGGCGCATTTAATCGATATTAACCGAGTCGAAGAGATTGAACCTGCACTCACGAGAGCGCTGAGCCGCCCCGATGATTTGATGGCGCATATCCATGATTATTGCAATCAAATCCACCCCACGGGAGATGGTCTGTCTAGCCAGCGTGTACTCGCGGCAACCGATGCTCTGATCGATAAGGGAACCGCTTGGCTGAAACCTAAGCCATTGAACCTACTGCGACACTTTAAAATGCGCCGCAAGTTAGGCTATTGGAAATTGTTTGATTAATTGTCTTGAATTGTTGGTTTTTTGTTTGATTTTGCGGTGGGGTATAATAAATAACATGTATACCATGTCATTTATTATAAAGTTTATTTTTTTTATGCTATTTTACAGCGTTTGAATAATTGAGAGTACGTCCTTAGGATTGAAGTTAATATGGAAGTTTCAAATATACAGCCTGTAATTTCTGTTGTTATCCCTGTTTATAATGTTGAGAAGTTTTTAGAGAGATGTTTGGATAGTGTTATTTCTCAAACATTTAAAAACTTTGAAGTTATTTGTGTTAATGATGGTTCACCTGATAATTGTGATGTGATTTTAAATAGATATAAAAAATCTGATACAAGGGTTAGGGTTATAAATCAGGATAACCAAGGAGTATCAATCGCTCGTAACAATGGTTTAAACGTAGCGCGAGGTGATTATATTTACTTTATCGATCCAGATGATGCAATACAGCCACAAACATTAGAAATAGCACACCTTTTTGCAAAAAATAATCAAGCAGATTTAGTTGTTTGGCAAAGTGTGTATTCTGATGGGCTTGATAATCCGGATAAAACTTTTGAGATTGACAAAATAAAATTGAAATTAATCACAGAGCCTCTATACCATAAAAATAAAAAACCTTACAAAATTGGCTCAGTAGTATGGAATAAATTGTATAAGAAGGAGCTAATTAAAGGGCTTTGTTTTATTCCCGGGGTAAATTATGAAGATATATCTTACAGTTTCTCCGTTTTAGCAAGACGCCCCAAGACAATCATTATTCCTACCCCCCTATATCTATACACTAAGTATGAAAAATCGATAACGCAACAAAAACCAACGCCAAAGCTCATTCGTGATTATCACATAGTAATTGATTCGATCTATGATACTTACCAAAAAAATTTAGGAAGCAAGGAATTAAGGCATATAAAGAATACTATGATGCGACCACTTTTAAGCTACCAACTCAAAAAGTGTAAGCAAGCAGGATTGGATCAAAAAGTTAAAATGTTACGAGCTTTTGCTGAAGAGTTAAGAGATCTCGATAACAAGGGCCTGCTTACATGGCGTGGGCATAGTATTTTACGATACATTGCTTATAAAAAACTTATGAGAACTATTTAGTTTTTATGATAAAAACTCTCATTAGTTCGTAAATCCTGTAGTGTCTATTTATATTGGAATTCTTAGTTTGAATCCTTTCCCAGTGCAATATATTGTGCAGCTATATATTGGCTGTCTACGGCCTTTAATATGTCTAGATTGTCTAAAGCTGGTGGTGAGGTCAAGCATTCCAGTGCCTTTTGTGCCAACAGCGCAGGTTGGCGAACCGGGACGAGATATTGGGCTAAATGCCCTGTGAGAATTTCATTGGGACCGTGAGGGCAATCAGTGCTAACTACTGGTGTTTTGCAAATGAGCGATTCAACAATGACTAATCCGAATCCTTCAAAGTCAGAACTGAGCAACATTAACTCAGCCTTTGCCATCCATGGATAGGGGTTTTGTTGAAATCCCGGCGTAATAATTCTGTGCTCTACACCATATTTTTGGGCTAGTTTTCTCGCGCGTTCGGGTCTATTTGTGAGTAAGACTAATTTGGGAGCCTCAGGCATCAATTTTAATGCTTGAAAAAGAATATCATGACGCTTCTGGCGAGTGACTCTACCTACATGGATCATATAAGGTTCGTTGGGGATACCTACGATGACATCTTGAGCCTTATGTTTGATTTCTGCTAGTCGAAAAGGGTTGTATATGGTTTGCACGCTTTGGGGTTTTAGCCAAGAGGTGGCCCTTAGCTCATCGGCAATACCATTGGAAACCGTGATGATTTTTTTGCCAATCAGTGCTTTGGCCTTTTTCCAGCGACGCCAGAAATGCACTGGGCCACGCTTTAATTCCATCAAGAGTTCTTGCTTAAGGGCGCAGTGGCAAAAGTAGTAGCAGGGATCGAAATCGCAGCCGGAAACAACGACATCGCAGTCGGTGGAGTTACTTAAAAATAGCGAGAACTTACCCGATTGTTCCGCTTCGGCCACCTTCGCCTGCAGTCGTTGTCTTTGCTCCTGTAGGCTTGGCTTTTGGCCAGCTTCATAAAGATAATGAATCGTCACATTTTCTGGCGGCATAAAATCCCCCTCTTTATGGAACACAAAGAGGTGAACATCTTGCCCGGCTTCCTGCAGCACTTCGGCCTGTGAGAGTGCTACTTTTACTGTGCCGTTCGAGAAAAAGTTGTGGCAAAAAATGGCGATTTTTTTCATATAAGTGCTCTGATTACGTGGACTTAATCGGTTGTGGTGTGGTTTCAATCCATCGAGGTTGGACGAAAAGCCGCTGCCTACTTAAGCCAATATATAGCGAGTCGGCATTATATCAGTTCATGCCTTTACATGGGCTTAATCCGAGGAATTCTTGCCAGTATTTCAATTTTTAACGGGATTTTCAGCGGTTTTTATCGGGATGATTCACTCAAGTGGCTAAAACGAGTAGACTGGCGGCAATGATTTTTGGGTATCTATCTGAGTTGAGTCAGCAAAGTGCATACAAGAGCGATTTATCCTGGGACATTCGATCCCATTACCAATGGTCATGCCGATTTGATTGAGCGTGCGGCTAAGTTGTTTAAGCATGTGATTATTGGCATTGCGGCCAATCCATCTAAGCAGCCAAGGTTTACCCTTGAGGAGCGCGTTGAGCTGGTAAACCGCGTCACAGCCCATTTGGATAATGTGGAAGTGGTTGGTTTTTCGGGCCTGCTGGTGGATTTTGCCAAGGAACAGCGTGCGAGTGTGCTGGTGCGTGGTTTGCGGGCGGTTTCCGACTTTGAGTATGAGTTCCAATTGGCCAATATGAATCGTAGATTAAGCCCAGATCTTGAGAGCGTGTTTTTAACACCGGCCGAAGAAAATTCCTTTATTTCTTCCACCTTAGTGAAGGAAGTCGCGCTGCATGGCGGTGATGTGAGCCAGTTTGTTCACCCAGAGGTAGCAAGCGCGTTGACCGCCAAGCTTAACCTCGCAAAAGCCTGATAAGGCTGAGAATTTCTATAAAACCTTTGAGGCATCAGGCCTCGCGATGATAATGAAAAGGATGTTATGAAGGCTTTTTTGACCCCCTCTATCCTCGCTGCTAGCGTTGCATCTGGTTTACTGTTTTCTGCTTCCGTTGCTGCCGCCCCTTGGGTGGATGCCTCGGACATTTATTTAAGAGCCGATATTCAAGCACTGGCCGATGCGGGCGTGATCCGTGTGCCTGTGAATACCTTTCCATTGATGTGGTCGGGAATTGGTGGCGACTTGGCAAAAGTCGAACCCGAGCTATTGTCTCCCCGATTAGTACAAGCCTTTGCCCGAGTTAACTTTTACTATCAAAATGCCGTCGATAATCGCGGCAATGCTAGGGTTAAACTCTCGGGTGCGACCGATCCTGCTCGCTTCCAGCATTATGGCTCCGACTACCGTGAAAAGGGTGAGGCTAAAGCCTCCTACGAATACTTAGGCTCACGTGTGGCCTATAAAACCACAGTTGCTGAGACCTACGATCCGCAAGATAACAAAAACTTCCGTCTCGATGAGTCTTATTTTGCTGTAATCATGGGTAACTGGATTGCGACCTTAGGTACGGTTGAGCAATGGTGGGGGCCGGGATTTGACTCGGCGTTGCATCGCTCTAACAATGCGCGCCCTATGCAGTCACTGTCGCTCAGCCGTAATAATGCCGCCGCCTTCGAAACGCCATGGTTATCTTGGATTGGGCCTTGGACCTTCAAGACCGGTTTTAGCATGGCTGAAAAAGAGCGTGCCGTGCCTAAAATGGCTGAATGGGATATGCGTTTCACCGCCAAACCCCTTCAGCAGCTAGAAATAGGCTTATCTTGGTCAACACTATTTTGTGGTGAAGGGCAGAATTGCGACTTCGATTCTTGGTGGGACTCGGTGGCAAGCAATGCGGTGTGCATCGACGGTTCGGATTCTTGCTTGGCCGATCAACGCCGTGACGCGGGCCATAGAACCCAGAGCATCGATTTACGTTATGCCGACACTTGGCAGGATATTCCCGTTGGTTTGTACCTTGAGCATAGCTGTGAAAACGGTAGCGATTGCGGCTCACTCTGGGGGATAGATACCCATTTCGGCACATCGGGTAAGCAATTCAAGTTATTCATGGAATACTC
The DNA here is from genome assembly GCF_001308045.1 of Shewanella sp. Sh95. Classification (NCBI taxonomy): domain Bacteria; kingdom Pseudomonadati; phylum Pseudomonadota; class Gammaproteobacteria; order Alteromonadales; family Shewanellaceae; genus Shewanella; species Shewanella sp. Sh95. The sequence goes on along the minus strand of NZ_LGYY01000210.1, from coordinate 24,028 downwards.
GGATACCTTTGTCGAGTGTGATGGCAAGCCTAACTGCTTCTATGAAGATCCTGTTTACCTCAGTGGAGCGCGTTACTACGGCAGAGCTTTAGGTTCGACCTATGATAGCGATGCCCAAGTCTTTGTGTTTGGTTTGGTTGGTCAGTTCCATAACAGCCGTGGTTTTACTTCGCTACTGCGTTATGCCAAGTTGAATAAAGACGGCACCAATGTGGCGACCACATGGGCGCCACAGCCACCGAAGGAAGACTTGTTGATGCTGGAACTTTCTTACCGTATGCCGGTGTGGAAGGGCATGTGGAGTCTGGGCGGTACAGTATCGAGATCGGAATTTGATGTACAAGAAAACGATACTAATGCGACTTTCTTCAGCAGTTTTGAATACCGTTTTTAAGCGCTAATCCAATAAAGAGGCCTGCAAATCAGCAGGCCTTTTTGTTTTCTCAGAGAGCTGACTTCGCATAAAACGCGCGGTACCACTCGACAAATCTACCCACCCCAGTATTGATATCCACTTGGGGTTTATAACCCACCGCCTTAAACAGGTCTTCGGTATCTGCCCAGGTGGAATGCACATCACCGGGCTGCATGGGTAAGAATTGTTTATTAGCTTCAATGCCGAGTGCACTTTCGAGTGCGGTAATAAAATCCAGCAATTGCACTGGGCTGCCATTGCCGATATTGAATACGCGATAGGGTGCGCTGCTATTAGCCGGTGTACCGGTTTCTACACGCCAGTCCGGTGTTGGGCGAGGTGGTTTGTCTTGCACCCTGATGATGCCCTCAACGATATCGTCGATATAGGTGAAATCACGGCTGAGATCGCCATGGTTATACACATCAATCGTTTCACTGGCGAGTATCGCTTTAGTGAATTTAAACAAGGCCATATCGGGTCGTCCCCAGGGGCCATACACAGTAAAAAAGCGCAGGCCTGTGGTGGGTAACTGATAGAGATGCGAGTAAGTGTGCGACATTAACTCGTTGGCTTTCTTGGTCGCCGCGTACAGGGATATCGGATGATCGACACTGTCCTCGGTCGAAAATGGCATCTTTTGATTCAAGCCATACACAGAGGATGAAGAGGCATAGACTAGATGCTCAATCTTATGGTGGCGACAGCCCTCTAAAATGGTGAGATGCCCAACTAAATTGCTATCGGCATAGGCGAGGGGGTTATCGAGGGAGTAGCGCACCCCTGCCTGCGCGGCGAGATGGATAACCCGTTGAAAACCTTGTTCTGCAAACAATGCCGCTATGCCGTCTCTGTCGGCTAAGTCCAGTTTAATAAAACGGAAATTGCTTAAGGCCTCGAGCGGTGCCAGTCGGGCTAGCTTTAGCCCAACATCATAATAGTCATTGAGGTTATCGATACCGACAACTTCATGGCCCTGTGCGCAGAGGCGCTCACTGACTTTAGCGCCGATAAATCCGGCGGCGCCTGTGACCAAGTATTTCATAGTAAACCTTTATATTTTGGACGCTTAGTCGTGATGGAACAGATCCCGGGTGTACACCTTAGCGGCGACATCTTCGAGTTCATTGGCCATACGGTTAGAAATAATCACATCGCACATGGCTTTAAATTCGAGTAAATCGCGGATCACTTTCGAGTTAAAAAACTCGTCTTCCTTGAGTACGGGCTCATAGACCACGACTTCGATGCCCTTGGCCTTTATACGTTTCATTACACCTTGTACCGCCGAGGCGCGGAAGTTGTCTGAGTCGGATTTCATGATTAAGCGATAGATACCCACTCGCTTCGGTTGCTTACTGATAATAGCGTTGGCGATAAAATCTTTGCGGGTCGTGTTGGAATCGACAATGGCGCTGATGAGATTGTTAGGCACATCGTTATAGTTGGCCAGCAATTGCTTAGTGTCCTTGGGCAGGCAGTAACCGCCATAACCGAAGGAAGGATTGTTATAGTAATCGCCGATGCGCGGATCTAAACATACGCCTTCGATAATCTGGCGGGTGTTGAGCCCTCGGCTCTCCGCATAGGTGTCCAACTCATTAAAGTAGGCGACGCGCATGGCTAAAAAAGTGTTGGCAAACAACTTAATCGCCTCAGCCTCAGTGCTGTCTGTGAGTAAAATTGGAATATCTTGCTTAATGGCGGCGCGGGCAAGCAGATCGGCAAAGGCTTGGGCACGCTCGGAACGTTCACCCACTATGATGCGCGAGGGGTGGAGGTTATCGTAAAGCGCCTTACCTTCACGCAAAAACTCCGGCGAAAATAAGATATTGTCACTGTTGAGTTTGTTTCTCAGCCCTTCGGTAAAACCCACTGGCACAGTCGATTTGATGACTATGGTGGTATCTGGATTCAGGGCGAGTACTTCCTTCGCGACCCGTTCTACCGACTGAGTATTAAAGTAGTTGGTTTGTGGGTCGTAATCCGTAGGAGTCGCTATGATGACAAAATCGGCTTCTTTAACGGCGTTTTTGTCGGTCGTGGCACAGAGATTTAAGGTTTTATGCTGCAGATATTCTTCAATCAGACTGTCGGCGACCGTTGGTTTACGCGCATTAACTAACGCGATGCGCTCGGGCATCAAATCAATCGCTACTACATGGTTTTGCTGGGCGAGTAAAACCGCGTTCGACAGGCCAACATAGCCCATTCCAACTACAACTATGTTCATAGGTTTTATACAGTTTGGCATTTTGTTACCAAACTAGCATTTTCTGCGGAGATAAAACATGTCATTTCGATGAAATTCACAGTTCCAAATTAAGTGCTCTTTTCTCGATTTTCACCCGTATACAATGCTGGGCCTGCATACTGTTTAATTCATAACATCCTATCGATACAGATTTTTGTTTGCCACAATCCTATGTTACCGTACTCATGGTTATTAAGCTTGGAGCCTTAATGTGATTTCAGTCGTGATCCCCGCAAAAGATGAAGTGGGCAATATTGGCCCATTAATGAAAGAAATATGCCAAGCCCTGCAAGGGGTGACTGAGTTTGAAATTCTTGTTGTCGACGACGGTAGTCAGGACGACACTTTTGGTGAGGTGATGCACACCGCCGAGGTGATGCAATGCGATGCCAAAGCCATTCGTCACGAGCGCAGTACGGGTCAGAGTACCGCTATCTCCACTGGCGTTTTACATGCTCGTGGTAAATATATTGTCACCTTAGATGCCGATGGGCAAAACGACCCTGCGGATATTCCTGCCATGTTGGCCCAATTGCCGCAAATTCATGCCGAACACTTTTGTATTGCCGGTTATCGCAAAAACCGCAAGGACACGGCATGGAAGCGCTTCCAGTCCCGCTTTGCCAATAAAGTGCGTGATGCACTGTTACACGATGGCGTACCCGATACCGGATGCGGCCTAAAACTCTTCCCCCGTGAAACCTTTCTACGTATGCCTTACTTCGACCATATGCACAGATATATCCCAGCACTGGTGCGCCGCATGGGGGGCGAAGTATTTATTTCTGTGGTTAATCATAGGGATCGCCAAGTAGGCGTGTCTAAATATACCGCTTGGAATCGGGTCTGGGTCGGGATTGTCGACATCATGGGCGTCATGTGGCTCGGTCGCAGGGCGAAAATCGCTAAGGTCGCCCGTAGCGAAACCAGCTGGCACGATTAAGATGAAGCGACTCTATAAGGCGATTTTTATCGTCTTTATTTTGCTGGTGTTAATGTTTGCGGCCCAGCAAGGGTTATTCGAACATGTGACCGATAGCAATTGGGTGGCACACTTTATTGCCGCTCAAGGGGTCTATGCGCTGGCGGTATTGCTGATGGTGGGTGCCTTGTTTACCGCTGTCGGAGGGCCGAGGCAGGTGATCGCCTTTGTATTTGGCTTTGCCCTCGGCGGTATCTATGGCGGTCTATTTTCCACCTTAGCGGCATTGCTGGGTTGTGTGCTGGCGTTTTATACCGCGAGATTAACCATTCGAAGCAGCCTGCAACGACGTTTTGGCAATCGTTTACAAAAGTTTGAGGCGCTGATCCTTCATCGGACTTGGTTAAAAGTCTTAATGATCCGTCTGTTGCCCGTGGGGAGCAATCTGCTGACGAATCTGTTTGCAGGGGCGACACATATTCCTGCAGGGGGATTTATGTTTGGCAGCGTGCTGGGTTATTTGCCGCAGATGCTGATATTCAGTTTTGCGGGCGCGGGCATTGGCTTGTCTGATCATAACCAACTAGGGATCAGTATCGGGCTGTTTATTATCTCGAGTCTTATCGGCGCTTACCTTTATCGTTCGAGCCTGCGCAAGCAGGTGGATGAATTGGAAAACTAAATAGGGATTAGGAATGGATGCATTGAATCGTCGTTTCAATAGCGAAGATTATTACCAAGTACTCTGGCCGCTAATGTTGATGAGTTTGTTGATCTTACTGGTTGGCATAGGTTTTCGCTCTCCTTGGCCCGCCGACGAGCCACGGTTTGTTGAGGTCGCGCGGGAAATGGTTGCCTCGGGTCAATGGTTATTCCCTACCCGGGGCGGGGAATATTATCCCGATAAGCCGCCAGTGTTTATGTGGGCCATCGCCCTGTTTTATCAACTCACGGGGTCGTTAAAACTCTCCTTCTTACTCCCTAATGCCCTCTGTGGTTTGCTGACGGTATTCCTTGTCTATGATCTGGGCGCCAGATTGTGGAATGTGCGGGTTGGCCGCAACGCTGCACTGTTGCTCCTCATCGTGCCGCAGTTTTTGATGCAGGCGAAAAATGCCCAGATAGATGCCATGGTGATGTGCTGGATAACCGTGGGATGTTACGGATTAATCAGGCATTTTATGCTTGGGCCTAAGTGGCATTGGTATTTTATTGGCTGGGCATTTATGGGGCTTGGGGTGATCACTAAAGGGGTTGGTTTCTTACCCCTATTGTTGCTCATTCCAATTGGGATTTACGCCTTTAAAGATAGGACCCGTTTTGAGGGGCGTTTAACTTGGCTGTGCCTAGCGGGGCCGTTGGCCATGTTGGCCGTGATTGCCTGTTGGTTAGTGCCTATGGTGATGACGGTTCAAGCCCATGGCACGCCCGAGATGGTGGCCTATCAAAATAACATTTTGTTTAAGCAAACGGGCGAGCGTTACGTCAATGCTTGGCACCATATCAAGCCTTGGTATTTCTTCGTGCTGAGCGTGATCCCTTGGATGTGGTTCCCGATTTCGTTGCTGGTGGTCGCCTATTGGAAACAGTGGCTGCAAAAGGTGAAGGCCGATCCCACCATCGTGATTCTGCTGATTTGGGTCGGGCTCGTGGTGCTGTTTTTCAGTATCAGCCCGGGCAAGCGCAACGTGTATATTCTGCCCGCATTACCTATGCTGGCCCTCGCGGCGTCGGCGGTATTAACGGGTGTTTCACCTAAAGCTTGGTTTGAAAAACTAGTCACTGGTGTGCTGTGGTTCTTGGGCTCGCTCGTGTTAGTGGCCGGCGTGCTGGCATTTATCCATCACCCTGCACTTGTCAAAGCGCTGGCGGATTATACCGATGATCTCACTAGCATTAGTTACTTATTTATTTTGCTCGGGGTGCTTTGGTGTGCCTTGCTGTGGCTGGCGCGTCGTCAGTTTGCACTGGTGAAAGTGGGGTTAGTTTCAGCCTTGGGCTGGGTGCTGGTGAGCACTTGGGGTTACGCTATGCTTGATGAAATGCGCACCCCCAGAAGCCTGATGCTACATACCGCCGAAGTGATAGGTGAGGATGCCGAGCTTGGGTTAGTAAACTTTAAAGAGCAATTTATTCTGTTCTCGCCCATGAGTGTGACGCATTTTAGTTATCTCGCGCCAGTAGAAGAGCAGGAGCGTAACGCGTGGCAATGGATGCTGGAGAACAAACAGCGTTATGTGCTAGCACCTAGCGGTGCCGAGCTGAGTTGTTTCGATATTAAAGGCGGTAAGAGTATGGGGATTGCCCACCGTGACGAGTGGATTTTGTTATCCGCTGCGGAACTTAAGCCTCAGTGCCAAGCGCCAGAGCGTGAGTACCGTTACTTTACCGATCATCCTGGCCGTTGGTTAAAAGAGTAATCAAACACCATATCGAAGAAGCTAAAAATGCCTGCAATAGCAGGCATTTTTATGAGCGAGATTAACGCGTCTGGCAGATGCCGCAAAACACTGTGGTGCGCTGACCAAGGCGGATTTCGCTGAGTAGATTGCCGCACTGAGTGCAGGTTTCGCCGCCGCGGCCGTAAACATGCAGCTTTTGGGCGAAATAGCCGGGTTTACCCTCGGCATTGGTGAAGTCCTTAAGCGTAGTGCCACCCTGCTTGATGGCGTGGGCGAGGATTTGTTTGACCTCGACAACCAGTACCGTTAAGCGTTCAATATCTATCTTGCCCGCTTCCGCCTCGGGGTGTATTCCGGCGGCAAACAGGGCTTCGTTGGCGTAAATATTTCCCACACCCACCACAATATGGTTATCCATCAGGCAGAGTTTGATGGCCTTTTTCTTGCCCGCCAGCGCGGCAGCTAATTGATTGACGTTAAAGGCATCGGTCAGAGGTTCTGGCCCGAGTTTTTCTAGCAGTGGATGGGCTTCCTCTGGCAATTGGCACCATAACCAGGCGCCGAAACGTCTCGGATCGTTAAAGCGCAGAATACGGCCATTGGCGAGGACAAGATCGATATGGTCGTGCTTCTCCACTGGCGTGTCATGGGGCAGGATCCTTAGGCTGCCCGACATCCCCAAATGCACTATGCTGGTGCCGGCATCGGTATCGATTAACAGATATTTAGCGCGGCGGCGCACTTGGCGTATGGTTTGGCCGATGATCTGTTTGGCAAGTTCGGGAACGGGCCAACGCAGTGAGGCGTTACGGACTACTAGGTCAACCACGGTTTGTTCGACAAGATATGGGGCTATGCCCTGACGGGTGACTTCGACTTCTGGTAATTCCGGCATGATTGAGTTCTTTTAGGTAATAGATTAGCTGGTGGATTTGGCATCGAGGATCGGTTGTAAATCGGCCCTTAGGCTGGGGGGCACTAAGTACCAGTTGCTCGCGGGAGATTTAAGGACGCCTTCATCGGGGAAATAAATCCAGCGCTGTGATTGGCGAATATCGGTAATTTGGATCACCAGTTCCTGAGGTTTGCCAGTGGGTTGTGGCGCGTCATTCAAGGGCGAGACCCTTAAGCCTTGCCAAGCCTTTGCCCATTGCTCACAGTTGAGTACTTGTGGATCGCATTCCCAGCTTGAAGTTTGTTTGTGCAGCCAAATACCATCCAACTGCAACTGAGCCAGCGGGGCATTATCATCAAATAGCCGTTGCGCATCACTGGGCACATTTTGGGTTTTCTTATCCATAAACGTGAGCACGCTAATGATAAACACGCAGGCAAGAATAATGATGTTATTCCACTGTTTACGAGTAAGCGCCATAGGAAGAGTGACACAAAAAATAGGACTAATGCCATGAGTGTATCACGGCAAAATTGAGATGCTAGCCCTGAGGTGAGGAGGTTAACCGCCGGTGGCGTTCATAAAACGCAGAATTTGTACTTCGTTATTATCGAATACATGCCGCTGAGGTTTGCGCTTAATGCCTTGGAGAATGGCAGTTTTTAGCCGTTCAATATCGCCGGGGAACTCTCTTATAATGCTTTTTAAATCAACGGAGTGCTCATTACCCAGACAGAGCAATAGCTGCCCCTCTACGGTCACGCGCACCCGATTACATTCGTGGCAAAAGTTGTGGCTATGGGGTGAGATAAAGCCGATGTGAATTGGACTATCGACCATCTTGTAGTAACGCGCGGGTCCGCCTGTGCGTTTATTGGAGAGTTGTAGTGGATAATGCTCGCTAATCATGGCCTTAACTTCATCACTGCTGCAATGGCGCATGCGTTTGCGTTCATCCATTTCACCCAGCGGCATTTCTTCAATAAAGGCGATATCGAGCTTGCGGTCGCGGCAAAAGTTAACCAGATCGATGACTTCATGATCGTTTTGCTGTTTGAGGATCACGGCATTGATTTTTATGCGCGTAAAGCCTGCGGCAATGGCCGCATCAATGCCTTCGATAACGCGTACTAATTTGCCGTTGCGTGTCAGTTGGGTAAAGAGTTCGGGGTTAAGGGTATCTAGGCTGATGTTTAAACGCTTAAGACCCGCATCAAACATAGGTTTGGCAAACTTACTGAGCCTAGAACCGTTGGTGGTCATCGATAAATCTTTGAGCCCTGGAAGCTTGCCCAGTAAGTGCACCAGTTGATCACAATCGCTACGCACTAGCGGTTCGCCGCCAGTGAGGCGAATTTTGGTCACCCCCAGTTCAGTAAAGGCTTGGGCAATCCAAGCCAACTCTTCGAGGTGCAGTACATGGTCCTTGGGCAAGAAGCAGGGATCTTCGGTCATGCAGTAGACACAACGGAAGTCGCAGCGATCTGTCACTGAGAGTCGTAAATATTCGACCTGACGGCCAAAGGCATCCACGAGTTGGCTCATAGGGACTCAGTGGCTCTTATAGAAGATCGGCAAAAGGCTGAATAAACACGGTTTCACCCGCATTCACCGCTTCAGCATCATCTCCAATGATGATAAGGCAATTGCCTTTGACCATAGAGCTGAGCATGCCCGAACCTTGGTTACCTGTGCTGGTGACGTGCAGCCTGCCATCATTACCGAGGCGATAAATTCCGCGGATAAACTCAGTGCGGCCCGTGCGGCTACGCAGGGTTTCATCGGTAATCGCCGGGAATAACGGCGCCTGCCAGTTTGTTTCACCGCCGAGTTTACGCAGCGCAGGTTGCACAAATTGCAGGAACGACACCATCACAGCCACCGGATTGCCGGGTAAGCCGAAGAATAGACTATCGCCGACCTTACCAAAGGCGAGTGGGCGACCGGGGCGCATATTGATCCGCCAGAAGTCGATATTGCCAAGGCGTGTCAGCACTGCCTTGATGTAGTCGGCGTCGCCAACGGAAACACCGCCTGAGCTGATCACCACATCGGCCTGCGCCGCGGCTTTGGTTAAGGTCGCTTCGAGTGCGCTTTCGGAATCTTCAATAATACCTAAGTCAATGACGTCACAACCTAAACGTTTTGCCATTGCCTTGATGGTGTAACGGTTCGAGTCATAGATACAGTTTGGATTTAGTGCTTCGCCGGGTTGGCTGACTTCATCACCTGTTGAGAACACGGCCACGGTCGGGCGACGATAAACCGTTACTCGGTCAAGGCCGAGGGAGGCTAATAAGCCCTGTTCGGCGGCGCTTAGGCGTGTGGCTTGGGTGAGGGCAACTTGGCCTTGGCCTATGTCTTCACCTGCAAGGCGAACGTGTTGGCCCTGTTGAATGCGGCCATCGAAACTGACCTTGGCATTAGCCTCGTTAGCCAGCTCTCGAGGTTGAACTGTATCTGCGCCTGCGGGTACGGGCGCGCCCGTCATAATGCGCACGGTTTCACCCGCTTTGAGTGTGCCCGAATATTGATGTCCGGCTAATACTTCACCGACTAAGTTGAAGCTCGCTGGCAGCGGATCTTGATAGGCGAAGGCATAACCATCCATCGCCGAGTTGGTTTGCTGCGGGACATCCACGGGCGAAATGCTGTCGCGGGCGAGCACGCGGTTATCTAATGCATCTAAACCTATGTCTTCCACCTCAGTCACGGGGACGACATGGGATAAAATCTGCGCCAAGCCTTGGCTCACGCTGAGGTTTTTATCGCTGCCCAAGGTGCAGGCATCGACAGTCGCGATCGGTAATGCGGGGTTGGGTGCTTGCCAGCTATTGGCGTATTCCATAACAAAGTCAGCAATTTGCGCGACATTGTTAAGGTCGAGTCTTCTTAGCTCACTCGGCAGTTCTGTGTCATCACAGCAAGCGATGGCGAGAATGTTGTCGTCTTGGGTATAGATAAACGGCTTACCGTGGGCGGCGCGGTGCAGCTCAATTTTCGGTAATGTGAGTTTTTTAAAGCCTTCGACTAAGACGATATCGACTTTATCGGCTTCAATTTGCTTGAGTAGGTGGACTAACTCTGGGTCGCCATCGCGGGCATCTTCGGTCATTAGCGCCCAACGCACATGGGAGGCGACTAGCATTTGCCGCGCGCCGGCTTTGCGCATCTCGTAGCTATCTTTACCGGGAATATCGACATCGAAATTGTGGTGAGCATGTTTGATCACCGCCAGACGCAGGCCGCGCTGATTTAATTCGGGGATCAATTGCTTGAGTAGGGTGGTTTTCCCCGTGCCGCTATAGGCACAAAATCCGAGAACGGGAATAGATAGCGGATTGACGAAGGGAGTACTCATTTGCACCTCTAATCTAGGAAATTTGAAGCCTTAGCTTTGGTTTATCTCTGCTGCCAGTCGTTGTTTTTGTTCTGGCGTGTTCACATTGACGAAGGCATTGGGTTGATCGGCAAAGGCCGCCACGGCAAAGCGATGTTTGGCATACCAAAAATCAATTTTACGCTCACCCGCTTCGAGAAAGGCGGTCATCGACTCGCGCAGGCTCGGCTTTAATAACATCACCACCGGCTGCTCACGTTCCCCATCGCTGGCCACGGCAAGTTCAGCATCGTTTGCCTCAATGGCGGTTAATAAGCGGGCGACTAAATCCCGCGGCAGCAGTGGACAATCGCAGGGCACCACGAGCAGATAGTCTGCTTGAGTGTGACCCATAGCGGTGATCATGCCCGCCAAGGGGCCGAGAAACCCAGTATGCTCATCACTCAACACCGTAAAACCGAACTCAGCATAGCGTGTTTGGTTACGATTTGCGTTGATCAGGATCTCCTTAACCTGAGGTTTTATCCGTTCGATAGTGTGTTCTATCATGGCCTTGCCGTTTAGCTCGACGAGGCCTTTATCGTCCCCGCCCATACGGCGTGCCATACCACCGGCAAGAATAACCGCATCAATTTGCAACGACATATAAAGATCCCTGTGTGGAGTTTGTGTGCGTTTGCTGATGGGAGGTTATCACCTGTTGGTCAGCAATGTGCCACTGCTGCTCGCAAATGGCGGTGAGCGCACAGTTTTGGTGGCTGCTTAGCAGCATTCCCGTCCCTTGCTGTTTGAGCTGTTGGATCATTTGCAGCACTAAGGCTTGGGAGTCCTTATCCATATTGGAGGTCGGCTCATCGAGCATCAGTAACTTTGGCTGCAATATCCAAGCGCGGGCGATAGCGAGGCGTTGTCTTTCGCCGCCGGATAAATTGCTGGCTCTGGCTTGCAATAGCGAGCCTAGTTGAGCCATCTCAATTGCTTGACCAATTCTACGTTTGGCTTCGGTTTTTGAGGCAGCAAAAGGTAAACCGTAAGTCAGATTGTAATTGACTGTGCCATCGAATAGATAGGGGTGCTGGTGGAGATAAATGGCCTTTCCAAGCAAAGGGTTACGTTTCCACCATCCATCTTTTTTAAAGCCGCTCAACTCAATGTTACCCTGAGATGGCGTCTGTAGACCCGCGAGGATCTTCATTAGGGTCGACTTGCCCGAGCCGTTGTCACCCTGCAAATAAATAACGTTCCCTTGGCATAACTCGAGGCTATGGGCTTTGAATAATAAGCGCGGGCCAAAGGACATTTCCAAGTCGCGGGCGATCAGTTTGGCTTGGGTCATAAGTTAATGGCTCCTTGGCGTTTCTTTGCCGCGTAAACTACCTAAGGCAAAGTTGAGGATCAAGGCCAAGATTAGCAGCACTAACCCGAGGGCGATAGCTTGGGCGAAATCGCCTTTACTGGTTTCCAGTGCGATAGCCGTCGGGATATTACGTGTTACGTTTAAGATGTTGCCGCCGACCATCATAGAGCAGCCGACTTCGGTGAGAATACGGCTAAAGGCTGCGACAATCGCCAGCAATAATGGCATACGCAGTTCACGGCACACTGTCCAGACCGCGCTAAACCAAGAGGCACCTAAGGTACGTGAGGTTTCCCATGCCCGGCGATCGACACTGGTGAAGGCCGCTTGACTCATGGCAATCATCACGGGGGCACAAATCATCATTTGGCCGAGGATCATCCCCTCTTGAGTGAACAACCACTTTAAATCCCCAAGCGGGCCGTTGCGGGTCAAGATGAGATACACCAGCAGGCCGATAACGACCGTAGGGATCGATTGCAATGTTTGTACTAAGTTAGTGACAAACCACTTTCCGGGGAAATGGGCAAACGCCAACACAAAACCGAGCACCATAGAGGGGACTAAGGTGATGAGCAGCGCCGCGAAAGAAACCGAAAACGAGACAGAGATGATGGACCAAACGTCGGGGTCCAATGAAAACAGCAGGCTTAACGCCTGCTGTAACAGTGCTAGCCAGCCTTCGCTCATTCGCTATAGGTTGCCTTGAACAGTTGCTCGCCTTCAACTTTGAAGTTGTTGATCATGGCTTGACCTTCTTTGCTGATCAGCCAGTCACTGAAGGCTTTGGCGCCTTTGTGGTTCAGATCTGGGTATTTAGCTGGGTTGATCAGAATCACTTGGTATGGGTTCGCTAGGGTTTTACCGCCATCGAAATCCACGCCTAAGTCCAGCTTAGTTTTGTACGCCACGAAAGTACCACGGTCAGACAGCGTATAACCTTGTAATTCGTTTGCCATCAGCAGGGTTTTACCCATGCCTTGACCGACTGAAGTGTAACCTTTGAAGTCAGGAGTCACGCCTGCGGCTTTCCATACTTCTAACTCTTTGATGTGGGTGCCAGAGTTATCACCACGAGAGACGAAAGGTAAGCCAGATTTCGCGATTTTAGCGAAGGCTTCTTCGGCAGTTTTGCTTTCACGTAGTTTTGCAGGGTCGTTTTTAGGACCTAACACCACGAAATCGTTTTCCATAATGCCACGTGGCTCAACACCAAAACCGTCGGCAACAAATTTTGCTTCAGCACTTGGGGCGTGGGTCATGACTAAATCCACATCGCCTTGCTCGCCCAGTTTCAGGGCTTTACCGGTACCCGTTGCGATAACTTGTACTTTGTAGCCTGATTCACTTTCAAACTTAGGCAGTAATTCTTTTAACAGACCTGAGTTTTCAGTACTGGTGGTGGTGGCTAACTTGATCACTTCAGCCGATTGAGCGGGTAACACAGTGAGCATGCTGGCTGCAACAACCAGGCCCAGTAATGACTTCATATGAGATTTCACGTTTAGCATGGATACTCCTTGGCGAAAAATAGGGTTCCGACTCAATTGCCTACTGAGTGGGAGGTTCCGTAAATTGTAATGCGTTCGATTGAAAGCAAATAGGATGCCAAACCAATAATGACGCATTTACGTTCACAGCTTGATCTAAATTGTGACTTCGATCTCAGGCTCAGCAAATAGTTTGCAGACAAATTGTCTCAGCGCATGCTTCTTATGGTTCATAGTGACCTATTTGTCTAGTTTCAATGCTAGAATTGGTCGCAATTGAGTCAAAATGTCCAGAAGTGAGCACTATGAGCCAGATAGATAATAACCTCAAGCCCCTTCCTTCCGCTGTTTCAGTCCTGATCGTCGATGACGAGCCGGGGATGCGTAGCTTTTTGAATAAGGCACTTTCGAAGAAATTCGCCTTAGTTGAAACCGCGGGCAGTATTGAAGATGCTGAGCAGTTACGTAGTCGCTGCCATTTCGACTTGCTGATTGTCGATATCCGCTTACCCGGTCGCTCGGGTATCGAGTGGCACGAAGCCTTAGACGAGCAAGGTCGACGTTCCGATGTAATCTTTATGACCGGCTATGCGGATTTAGAGGTGGCGATTAAAGCGCTGCGAGCAGGTGCCTCAGATTTCATTATGAAGCCGTTCCACCTCGAGCAGATGATGTCGGCGGTTGACCGTTGTATTGAACGCCGTTTGCTGCGCCGTGAAAACTTAATGTTGCGTCGCGAAGTCTCTATCGGCTATTCCTCTACCATCATAGGGAGTAGTGACGCCATGAAGTCGGTGAAGCAAGTGATTGAGCGCGTGGCACCGACCAATGCCGTGGTGTTAATTCAAGGCGAATCGGGCACGGGTAAAGAGTTAGTTGCGCGCCAATTACATTTACTCAGCGGTCGCCAAGGGCCCTTCGTGCCAGTTAACTGTGGCTCGATAGCCCCCGAACTGCTTGAGAGTGAACTCTTTGGTCATACGGCTGGCGCGTTTACTGGTGCTAAAGGTAACCGTGAAGGCCTATTTAGTTTTGCCTCCGGCGGTACGATTTTCCTCGATGAAATTGGCGAGATGCCGCTCAAAATGCAAACAGCGTTGTTAAGGGTGCTGGAGCAGAAGGCGATTCGCCCGGTGGGCAGTGAGAAGGAAGTCAATATTGATGTCCGGGTGATTGCGGCAACTAACCGCACTCTGATGGATGAAGTCGAAGCGGGGAACTTCCGTCGCGATCTCTATTATCGATTGAATGTGCTGGATATTTTTATTCCGCCACTGCGTGAGCGTCCGGAGGATGTGGTCGAATTGACCCACCATTTTACCCGTCAATTGGCTGCAGAGTTGGGCGTGCGTGAAGTGGTGTGGAGCCATGAGGATATGGTGAAACTGCAACAACATGAATGGCCGGGTAATATCCGTGAACTGCGCAATATGATTGAGCGTTGTATTCTGCTTGGTAAACCACCGGCGGAATACTGGAAACAGCAGGTGAAAACTGAATCGTCTGCTTTGCAGGGGTATCCTTTGGATTGGCCATTAAAAGAAGTGGAAAAACATCATGTGACGAGTGTGGTGGATCTGCATTCTGGCAATAAATCTGCTGCGGCTCGGGACTTAGGGGTTTCCCGTAAGACCTTAGATCGCAAATATAAAGAGTGGTTTGGCGTTAGCGACGAGCAGGAGTTTTAAGTGTCTTTTTTTACTCACTTTTTTGGGGTTAGTTGGCAACAAATGCAGGCCAAAGTGCGTTATCGCATTTTGATCCTGACCTTATTGCCGATTTTGCTCACGTTAGTGAGTCTAGTGTTTATCACGATTTACTGGAATATCAGTTATACGGGTAAGCAACTGTTTATGAAGGTCAAAGCCGATTTGGCTGTGGCTGAAAACACGCTACAACAGGTACAAGTTCGCCAAGAAAAACAGCTAGAAAGGGTAATGACGTCATGGACATTCCAGAATGATTTTAGGCCGATCCTCAGTGGTGCATTAGATCATAGGACGAGCATAGATAGTTTTCTTGATGAGCAAAAGCAGCAACTCGATTTAGACTTTTTGCGGCTGGTCAGTGTCGCTGAAGCGGCGGCTGATCCTGACTTACGACAGATTTTACCGAAAATGGGTGGAATGTTGCCTTATTCGGGACTGATGGTGTTATCTCGTGAACGTTTGGCGCGGATTGACCCTGATTTAGCGCAAAGAGCGAGTATTCCACTGTTAGCGACCTTGCGGGCACAAAGTCCCAATAAGCAAGTAGAGGACCGTGGTTTACTCAGCCGTAGCTTGTTGCCGATCCCCGATACTGAAGGCAAAGTGGCATGGTATCTCGACGGCGGGGTGTTATTTAACCGTGACACCCGCATCGTTGATCATATCCGCGATCTTGTCTACGACAAGGGCACCTTGCCCGAACGTTCAATTGGTACTGTGACGATTTTTCTCGATAATATTCGGGTATCGACTAACGTTCCTTTGCATTTTTTTCCACAGCCGAATGAATCCCAAGGGCGTGCACTGGGGAGTTTGGTCTCGGAGGAAGTGCGAGAAAAAGTGTTAAATCACGGAGAGTTATGGGTCGATAGGGCGTTTGTGTACAATGATTGGTTTATTTCTGCCTATGCGCCGTTAGAAGATGTCCGTGGACAACGAATTGGGATGATTTACACCGGTTTTTCGGAGTCACCTTTTATTCATAACTACCTGCTTAATATCATTGAGTTAGGTACCATTCTGATGTTAGTGCTGCTTATTTCTGGATTGCTGGTTTACCGCGGTGCCTACAGTTTATTGCAGCCGATTGAGCGGATTCACCATGTGGTGCAAGCCGTGCAGTCTGGGCGCAATGTGCGTATTGGTGCCTTGGGGTTAGATAGGGATAACGAGTTGTCGAATCTTGCCGAGCAGTTCGACCGTATGCTCGACCTATTGCAGCGGCGCAACGCGCAAATTCAGGCCGCTGCCGAACAGCTCGAAATGAAGGTCGAAGAGCGTACTCGTAGCCTGCAAGATAAGACCTTAGAGCTACAGCGTAACGTCGCTCTACTCAATGAGACACGCCAGCAGTTAGTGACCAATGAAAAGTTGACCGCTCTAGGAGAGTTAACCGCTGGTATTGCACACGAAATCAATAATCCGACCGCTGTTATCCTCGGCAATATGGAGTTACTGCGCTATGAGCTGGGTGATAATGCCGACGTCGTAAAAGAAGAAATTGATCTAGTTATTCAGCAGGTTGGTCGTATAAGCACTATTATCCGTAGCCTACTGCAATATAGTCGCCCGGGAGAGTTTAACGCTCCCTTAGAGATGCATCCTATCACGCCGATCATTGAGGAAATGCTGGTATTAGTGCGGCATTCAATTCAAAAGCAAGAAGTTGTGCTGATAACGGAACTGAACGCCAGTTGCCCTGTTCAGGTCAATCGCCCGCAGTTACTGCAAGTACTGATTAACCTTGTGGTGAACGCAGCCCATGCGATGGATGGTAAGGGACGCATTTGGGTTCGCACTTATGATTGGGTGCAGCAAGATATGCCGATTGGCGTCAAAATCGAGGTTGAAGACGAAGGGTCTGGGATTGAGCCTGAGCAATTGGGGCGGATTTTTGATCCTTTCTATACCACGCGTAAAGATGGCACTGGTCTTGGGCTGTCGCTCAGCTACGGTATTATTAAGCGCATCGGTGGCACCATAGAGGTGAGCTCTGTATTAGGTAAAGGCTCAATCTTCACCATTGGCTTGTATCACGAGGCTAAGGAAGATCAACAAAACAACCTTTACGATGGCTTACATTTTTCGGGACATAATGCTGAAATCTAAATTCTGCGCGAGTTAAGTATAAGGTTAGAAGAGCTTTATTTATTGAATAACAAGCAAAAAAAAGCCGGATGATGAATCCGGCCACAAAAGAGTGTGTGAGCAATGTCGTGCTTGCAAACTCAGGAGCACTTTAACAACGTCAGATTACCAGTCATCGGTGTTAAAGATGAGTTTTGGAACGCAAGTTAACGATAATCATTCTCAATTGTGTTTGCAAGCTATTTATTGCAAAAAATGCATATTTTTATCTATGGTATGTTTATGCCGCCACAATAGACTTGCTTAAATGTAATTTATGGTTGATCAAACTCTGAGGATCGGCATTTAGCTCGGTAATTAAATATTGGTTTCTAATCAACAGATTGAGCATTGCAGGGAAACGATTCATGGTTTTAACCTGGATATGGTTATAGCCTTGGAGGCTGGCCCATTTCTCTTGGTATTCCAGTAGGCTTTGTGCTAATCCTAAACGTCTAAAGTCTGTCGCAACGCCACCTAACCAACTGTAAAAAATCCCTTTTTCCTGTTCATATCCCAGCTTGAACCCCGCCAGTTCGCCTTCCACATAGGCTAGGAGAACCAAGCAAGTCTTGCCTGAAAGCCGTGCCGTTAAGGTGTCTGGCGTCAATGGACGGTCGAGCTCAGGAATTTGCTTACTTAGTTCGATGAGTTGTATGGCTAACTCGGGAGTCAGAGTTGTGATTGCTTTGATTTCAATTGAATACATAATTTTCTCTCACAAAAATCAGCCCCAATAGCGTATCAAACGCATTGGGGCCGAATAAAAACTGTTCAAATTATAACAGGTCTGGCCAGTTGAGTTAATCAGGAAAATGATTTTTGTGGGCTGGTTTGCAATATCTTGTCTTGTAACACTTTCAGTAGCACACCGTAGGCGGGTAAGAATAGCCCTAGGCTAACAAGCAATTTAAAGCTGTAATCGACAGTGGCAATTTCAGGCCAGTTGGCGGCCATAAAGCTGTCTGTTGAAGCATAAAAAGCGATGCTGAAGAACACTAAGGTATCGACTAAATTACCAACAATCGTCGATGCCGCAGGCGCGACCCACCATGAACGGCTCTGGCGCAGACGGGCGAATACAGTGATATCCATCAGCTGACCAATCAAATAAGCCGCAAAGCTGGCAAACGCAATACGAAACACAAAGGTGTTCCATTGGCTTAAGGAGTCCATCCCTTGGAAGCTACCCTGATGGAATACGACTCCCATAACATAGGAAATCATCA
Source organism: Shewanella sp. Sh95 (assembly GCF_001308045.1). Taxonomy (NCBI): domain Bacteria; kingdom Pseudomonadati; phylum Pseudomonadota; class Gammaproteobacteria; order Alteromonadales; family Shewanellaceae; genus Shewanella; species Shewanella sp. Sh95. Next base: position 5,888 of record NZ_LGYY01000210.1, on the reverse strand, counting down.
GTGCGGGCACCATGGCCTTGAGGATGATGCTTCGAGCGGGTGTTTGTCCAAAAATGCGCACCGTTAGATCGGTTGCAAGGTAAACAAAAGGAAAACTAAACGCGCCCCAAGTGGTGTGATAACCAAACAATTGAAACGGCAGTTGTACCAAGTAGTTGCTTAGGCAAATAATCAGTATGTGAAATCCCACTAATAGCAGGAGTGCGCGGCGAAGCTGCGCAGGGGTTAACATTAACATATGTGGCCTTTTTAGTTGTGTAGGGCGGGGTGAGGGAACCCGCTAAATCGTCTGCTGTTATTTTATCCCGTTCCAGCGTGCTGAAATCGGGCCGCCATTATAGTGACCATGTTTGAAGATGCAAGCTTACGGTTTATATTTCAAGCAATTTAGCCGCGAATACAGCGCAAACCTAAGGCATAGGGATCGAAATTGTCCTACACTTTTAAGAAATGTTAGGAGAAACCGATGAGATTATTTTTTGCCGCCTTGTGTGTTAGCTTATTGAGTTTCTGTGCTTTCGCGACTCCCAATAAGCCGGTCGTGGTGCATCTTGTCACAGCCTCTTGGGAAGGTTTTGCTAATCCTGATGAGACGGGTTACTACTTTGATCTCCTCAGGCGTGTCTTTCCATCACCGGAATGGCAGGTCGATGTGCAGTTTATGCCTTTTGCTCGTACCTTATATCTGATTGAAAGCGGACGGGTTGATATGGTTCTCAGCGTGTACAAAGGCGATGTGAAAAATAGCCTACTGAGTGAAAATGCCGTTGAGCTTGATTCAATTGATGCCGCAGTAACGCCTCAAATTGCAGCAACTTGGGCAGGGATGGAGAGTTTATCCCATAAGCGAGTCCAAGCCATGCTGGCTTATCGTTACAATATGCTGACCTCCATACCGATGTTTTACGAAGAAAGTAGCGACATGTTGAGTATGCTCAATAGTGTAAATGCGGGACGAATCGATGCCGTACTGGATTACAAAAAGAATATGGAGGCGCTCATTCCTAAACTGAGGGCACCACAAACGTTTGTGATTATCCAAGGCGTGTTAAATGCAGAAACTTTTTTTGCCTTTGCCAATACCGAAAAAGGACAAATGCTAAAGCAACATTTTGATATTGAACATAAAAAAATCATTGACTCCGGTGAGCAGGATAGGCTTTACACCGAGACCAAAGCAAAGGGGTTTTAATGTTTTGGCATCAGTGTTAAATGTTTATAGCTCAATCAGAATCGACATTATCGTTGCAAGTTTATTCTCTAGCTCTTGCCACTCAGCCTCGGGATCTGAACCTGCAATAATGCCCGCACCCGCAAACAGATTAATTTTACCTGGCTCAATCAATGCACTGCGGATGGCGACTGAAAACTCACTCTCATCTTGATTAAAATATCCGCAAGCGCCAGCGTACCAGCCTCGCATATAGCCTTCCCGCTGGCGAATGAACTTCATTGCAGATTCTCTAGGGAGGCCTCCCACCGCGGGTGTAGGATGCAGTGCTTGTAACAGCTGAAAATCGTTTACGCCGGGCTTTAACTCGGCACGAATAGCGCGGTGCAGATGCTGAATATGATTTAGCTTAAAGATTGTGGCCGCTTCTTCTGCACCGACATATTGACTCAAAGGCGTGAGCATATTGACTATGTGACGGCGAACAAGCTGATTTTCAACACTATTTTTATTGTCTTCCAGCAGCGCATTGGCTAGCGCCACATCTTCTTCTTTATTTAATCCGCGAACTGTCGTGCCCGCTAATGCCTCGGTAAACAATTGTTGCCGACGACGACGAAATAAGCGCTCTGGGGAGCAGGAGATATAAGTACGCTCAGGGCTAAATTGGAATCCAAATTGAAAGCTGTTGGGGTTACGGCCTTGCCAGCAGGCTAATACCATCCAAGGATCAACTTGCTCGTTAACCTTAAGCTCTGTCAAACGTGAGAGAACGACCTTGGGCGTATCTTTATTAAATTCAGGCTCAACGACTTGTTCGACTAAGGTTTTCCAACGAGGAAAGTCCGGAATATCTTGGCGGCTCTCTAGGGTGAGTTTATTGGGTGGCGCCAAGGGGCGTGCTGGCATAACCGCTTCAATAGCGGCAATCGCAAGGTCGATCTCATCGATAGGATTGTTATCGGCAAAATTAAGATTTACCCGCAAACTAAACTGATCTGCACTGCGTCTAAACTCAATTCTGGGTAGTACAAATCGGCTATTACCAAACTCAGGCCAAGATTCAATGCTGCGGTCAAAGGCTACACCGCCATAGTATCGAATGTCTGGATTGCTAGATAAAACACGTTGCCGTTCGTAAACACTGGCCAGCTCGTTATCCTGGACGCCAGTTTCAAATTTTATGTCTTTACAAGCACCTATAGCTGTAACTTCTTCAATTTTGTCACGCCCATGCCAGTAGATGCGTGGATATTGAGTTTGTGATGCCAACCATGAAATCAAAGGAATAGAGACAGTCGTTAAAGATAGCTGCACTATCGGCTCCGACGCTGGAACCTGTTTCATTTGAATGAGTTTGTCGATGAGAGACTTAAGGTCTTCAGACAGGGCATGAGCAGGCAAGTAAAACTCCAAAGATAACGGAATGAAGGTAGTGGCTGAAGTTCCGGTTCTCAGCGGTGAATATGAACTAGATTAATGCATTCTTTTTAAAGTCATTTACACCAAGTTGATTAGAGCGTGTAAATAAGAATCTTTCGCTCAAATTAAAGGCCGAGGCCGTCAGTGTCAAGAAGCAAGCCATGAGTGTGTGACTTTTACCATAGTCTCATTTTAAGACGCAAAAAAATGTGACCAAGATGGGTCTTTTTGTCGATACCGTTGCCAGTGTTGGACATTTTGTCTCTTTGTGACTAAAGGCGTGTTCCATTTGCCGTAATTAGTCGATCTGGGTTGGTTTTTAATTTTTTTTTGGTTGAGACGGAATTATCTAAGACCACAATAGGGGGCACATCTTAAATTTCCTGTATGACAACAATAATATGATTACCAGACAAACGATTTTTAGAGTGTCGTCCTTAGCGTTAGCGATTGGGCTCAGTTTAACTGCTCACGCCGATGAAATCGCCCGCGATCCCCTGCTAAATGTGAATGAAGTGATTGTAGTCCATGGCGAAGGCGCCGATGCGGAGCAATTGGCGACCACTCATTGGAGCATCAATGAGGCCGAAATCCGTGCTTTGGGTGCGCAGACATTAGACCAAGTGCTGAAGAATGTGCCCGGGGTTTATATCCGTGTGGGTGGTGATGGCACCCCTAGGGTCGATATACGTGGTTTTAAGACCCGCCATGTCACTCTGTTGGTAAACGGCGTGCCCATGAGCAGTGCCGACGATGGGCAGTTCGACCCAAGCGTGATCCCAACCAGCCAAATTGCCTCGGTTGAAGTGTCGGTCGGCCCGACTTCAGTGCTGTACGGCCCAAGCGGTGCCGGCGGGGTGATCAATATTATTACTAAGCAAGGCAGTACTGCGCCCGCCTTGTCTGGACGTGTAGAAGCGGGTAAAGACAATACCTTTAATGGCGACATCAGCGCCGCAGGTTCGGGTGATGATTGGCAGGGATTAGTGAGTGTTAGCCGTCAACAGACTGATGGTTTCCCGATGTCGAACGATTTCGAGCCGACCAAATATCAAGACGGTGAACTGCGTGCCAACTCAGATAAAGAAGTCACCAACGTTTATGCCCAAGGTAGTTACTGGTTATCGGATAAGACCCAACTGATTGCCAACGCGGCACTGCGTAATGGCGAATGGGGCAAACCTGCCCGTGATGGAACTGGCAGTGGCAAACTTAAGTATGAGCGCACCGACGATTACGATTCACATACCTTCCAGCTCGGCTTAGCCCATCAGTTCGACGATACTTTTACCCTGCGTGGTTTTGGGTATCACAATCAAAGCGATACCTTAGAAGCCGCTTATGCCGATGAAACTTATTTGGCATTAACGCAAACTCAAGACGGTCGCTCCGTGGTTCAAGGGGTCAATTTACAGCTGATCACTGATTTTCATAAGGCCGGGCTGTTAACCACCTCTGTGATTGCTGAAGAGCAGAGCTGGAAGTCTGTAGTGGACACATACTCCAGCAATACTGGTAGTGGTACGGGGAATAACTCGGGCACTGGTTCAGGTTCCGGCAGCGGCTCTGGTAGCGGTGGCGGAACAGGTTCTGGCGGTGGCACTGGCAGCGGTGGCGGAACAGGTTCTGGCGGTGGTACTGGCAGCGGTGGCGGAACAGGTTCCGGCGGTGGTACTGGCAGCGGTGGTGGAACAGGCTCTGGTGGTGGCACTGGTAGCGGTGGCGGAACAGGTTCTGGCAGTGGCACTGGTAGTGGTGGCGGAACAGGTTCCGGCGGTGCTGAAAATCTAAACGATTCCGCATGGTTATATACCGCTGCGGCCGAATATCAGTATCAATCTGAGCACAACTATGGCGTTACCTTAGGTGGAGCTTTCCATTCACTCGATGCCTCTGATGGCACGGATGATAATTACTCGGCAATGGCATCTAGCTACTGGCAAGTGGTACCCGATTCACGTTTAAGCCTAAGTGTGGCGCGTAAAGTCCGTTTCCCTTCCATGGTGAACTTGTATTCGCAATCATCGGGTAACCGTGATTTAGAAGCAGAAGAGTCTAAGCATGTTGAGTTGGGTCTAGAACAAAACTTACCCGCCAGCACCGACTTCTCGCTCTACGGTTATTACACGGATGCGAAGAACTACATTGCCAAAGATACTGCGGGTTTCTACCAAAATATGGGGCGCTATGAGTTCAAAGGGATTGATTTTCAAATTAATAACCATGTGATTGAACATTTGGATCTGAGCTTCTCCTACAGCTACTTAGATTCAAAAGAAATGGAAGGCGACGATACCTTAGATGCGCTGCAATACCGTCCTCGTCACCAACTGCGCTGGCAAATGAGCTATGAATTCCCATTCGAGACACAAGTCCACCTCAATGTGGAACGTATCCTCGATCAGGTTTATGCGACTCAGGTGAAGGTAAACGGACAAAACCAGTATCAACAGCAATCGTTGGATAATTACACCTTAGTGGATATCAACTTAGTGCAGCCGCTGATCACCGATAAGTTAGACGTGTATCTGCGTGCCACTAACCTATTGGATGAGAACTACTACCAGAGTGAAGCCCTGCCTCAGGCTGGCCGTCAGTTCTTCGTGGGTGTGAACTGGCAGATTTAAGATGAAATTACTCGAGCTCGACGGTGTCAGCTTTAACTATGGCAGCCAGCTAGCCCCGGTTTTACAGGAGCTTAAGCTCTCGATTGGCGCAGGCCAATGCCATTGTGTGAGTGGGCCCACGGGCTCGGGTAAATCAAGTCTATTAAATCTACTGGCGGGCGTACAGAATCGCCCGCATGAGGGCGATATTTGGCGTCACCCCGAGTTGGTTACTGGCTTAGTGATGCAGGATCCGCAAACCCAGCTACTAAGGCAAACAGTGGGCGCCGAAGTCGCCTTCGCCTTAGAGAATCTCGGCATCCCCGCCGAGAATATGTTACCTAAAGTGCAGTTAGCGCTGCGACGCGTCGGGCTGTTTTTACGGCTCGACACCTCAGTCAGCACCCTTTCCCTCGGTCAAAAATACCGTTTGATGATTGCCGCACAGTTGGTGTGTGAGCCGCATTTACTCTTGCTCGATGAGCCATGGGCGCAGCTCGATGACCATGGCGTGAGTGAGCTGTTAGCGGTATTACGTAATCTAATTGCCGAAGGCATGGCACTGAAGAATCCCCTGATGATTTACAAATAAATCATCAAATTAGGGTGGAAGCGCATCTTGTTGCATGATCAAATGGTTTCGCTAAAAACTACACTTGGACAACAAGATGCGCGAAGCCAATATCCTA
>NZ_LGYY01000052.1:0-272 GCF_001308045.1 Shewanella sp. Sh95 | reverse complement strand
TCGTTGTGTTAATACGAAAAAAATTGAGTTCTTAAAACACTTGTTAAGTGTCTTGAATATTCAAGTCTAAGGCGAGTCCATCTTCTTGGTCGAAGATGAGACAAGTAAAACCAGCTGGTCGCAACAGTGCAAGTGATGTGAAACTCATTTGGGTTGTATGGTTAAGCGACTAAGCGTATACGGTGGATGCCTTGGCAGTCAGAGGCGATGAAGGACGTAGTAACTTGCGAAAAGCGTTGGCGAGCTAGTAACAAGCATTTGAGCTAACGATG
>NZ_LGYY01000269.1:0-274 GCF_001308045.1 Shewanella sp. Sh95 | reverse complement strand
GAGACTAGGACGTTGATAGGTCAGGTGTGTAAGCGTTGTGAGGCGTTGAGCTAACTGATACTAATGACTCGAGAGGCTTAACCATACAACCCAGATGGGTTTTGCTAAGTAGCACTTAGCTTGAATAGAAACACTTAAGAAGTGGTGCTCAATACAGCTTTCCGAATTATTAAATAAGATAAGAGCAGATTTTAGTTCCTAGAATCTAGCAGCACGGAGTGCGCTCTCGAATCTTGTTTAAACCGAATTTGCTTGGTGACAATAGCATTGTGGT
>NZ_LGYY01000132.1:0-281 GCF_001308045.1 Shewanella sp. Sh95 | reverse complement strand
TCGAGGTTACGGATAGAGATAGCGGGAGCGGCCATGATGAATTACCTGCAAAAGAGAGTAATAGATCAGAATGACCGATCGCCGTCAAGTTTTTTAAATCGAAAATTAGGTGCGGAATGACGGATATGCATACCGTAAAACATATGCCGGGATTAAAAGAGGGCGTTCAAAATTCTGTGTCAGGCTAATTTTTAAATTTCCAGCACGCTATCTAAACGTCCTTCAAAATAAATCGCTAACTGAGATAAACAAAGGCTCCAATTGTGGATTGGCATGGTCCA
>NZ_LGYY01000142.1:0-282 GCF_001308045.1 Shewanella sp. Sh95 | reverse complement strand
GGTACTCAGGCGGCCTGATTATCAAATCACGGAGAAAGAATTGCTGGCGGCCTGGGTATTATTCGCCAATCAGTTGCTCAAATATGGCTATGCTATGGCTGATTTATGAGGGGATCCTTCAGCACTTTACCTCGCAGTGAAGACTTCCCGTTTGCTCAACAATCACATTCGCCTGTGACAGTATTTGACCCTGAAGAATCCCCTGATGATTTACAAATAAATCATCAAATTAGGGTGGAAGCGCATCTTGTTGCATGATCAAATGGTTTCGCCAAAAACTAC
>NZ_LGYY01000187.1:0-313 GCF_001308045.1 Shewanella sp. Sh95 | reverse complement strand
ACCCGGTGGTGGCGTTGTAGCTGTAGCCTGTCGCCGGAGTGCCGTCAGCAAACTGCAGCGCCCCATTCACCAGCTTCAGTTCCACATCGGTGGTCGCGGTGCCATTGACGATAGTCAGGTTCACGTGGCCGCCTTCAGCAAAGTCGGCATGGTTGATGGTGACTTGGAGCTGTACGCCATCACCGTTGATTTCGGCTTGCGTCAGCAGGCCATCACCTGGGTTACCGTCATCGACGATCAATACGGTCGGGGCATTCGGGGCGGTTTCATCCGCCACGGTTGCAGTGTCAGAGCCTGGGCCTGAGGTGTTGTT
>NZ_LGYY01000016.1:0-319 GCF_001308045.1 Shewanella sp. Sh95 | reverse complement strand
GGCCGGTGGTGGCGTTGTAGCTGTAGCCTGTCGCCGGAGTGCCGTCAGCAAACTGCAGCGCCCCATTCACCAGCTTCAGTTCCACATCGGTGGTCGCGGTGCCATTGACGATAGTCAGGTTCACGTGGCCGCCGGCACTGAAGTCCGCAGCATTGATGCTCACGGTTAACTGTACACCTGCGCCATTGCCGCTGATTTCGGCTTGCGTCAGCAGGCCATCACCTGGGTTACCGTCATCGACGATCAATACGGTCGGGGCATTCGGGGCGGTTTCATCCGCCACGGTTGCAGTGTCAGAGCCTGGGCCTGAGGTGTTGTT
>NZ_LGYY01000256.1:0-325 GCF_001308045.1 Shewanella sp. Sh95 | reverse complement strand
ACGGGGGGGGGCAGTGGGGTGACGGCACTCCGGCGACAGGCTACAGCTACAACGCCACCACCGGCGTTATCAGCTGGACGGAAACCGCCCCGGGTGAAGGTGGCAGCATCACGGTCACCGCGACCCAAACCGATGCAGCCAACAACACCTCAGGCCCAGGCTCTGACACTGCAACCGTGGCGGATGAAACCGCCCCGAATGCCCCGACCGTATTGATCGTCGATGACGGCAATCCAGGTGATGGCTCACTCACGCAAGCCGAAATCAACGGTGATGGCGTACAGCTCCAAGTCACCATCAACCATGCCGACTTTGCTGAAGGCGG